>CALYTA010000048.1 GCA_945486175.1 uncultured Clostridia bacterium
CATGGAATTATAAATCTGCCGCGCCAGTTCAAACCGCTTTTCCAAACGATCAGCCTGCCAACGCTCCACAATCAGCGGCAGAGTCAGGCAGCAGGAATCTGTCGTGCTTCGTGCCACAGTGCAACCTCCTTTCCGCAAATCTCTTTTGCTATATTATACCAGATAATTTCTATGCCGTAAAAAAAAGAAAAACCGTCGATCTCGTTTGAAATCAACGGTTTTTCTGGTACGCCAGAAGGGATTCGAACCCCCGACCTTTTGGTTCGTAGCCAAACACTCTATCCAACTGAGCTACTGGCGCATGTGCAATCTCTTGAGTTTTTCTTGCCATCTCTCGACTGCTCGATTAGTATACCAAGATTTTGCACCTGTGTCAACAGTTTTTTCGAGTTTTTTATAAAAACATTTTTTAAGCCTGTTTTTTGCCGTTTATTCGGGTTTTGCCCAGCCGAGCGCACGCGAAACCGCCTTATGCCAGCCCGCAAGCAATTCTTCCCGGCGCGCGGCATCCATCTGCGGCGTGAATGTCCGGTCGGGCACAATCGTGCGGCGAATTTCATCGCGGTCTGCCCAGCAGCCGACCGCCAGCCCTGCCAGACACGCGGCTCCCAATGCCGTTGTCTCCACACACGCCGGACGCTCCACCGGCACGCCGATGAGGTCTGACTGAAATTCCATCAGGAAATTGTTGGCGCTCGCGCCGCCGTCCGCCCTCAGGCTCTGCAGCACCAGTCCGGCATCCTTCTGCATGACATCCAGCACATCGGCAGTCTGATATGCCAGCGATTCCAGTGCGGCGCGGACAATATGCGCCCGGCTGGTCGCGCGCGTCAGGCCGGTCAGTGTGCCGCGCGCATAGGGATCCCAGTACGGTGCGCCGAGGCCGGTGAATGCCGGGACAAGATATACGCCGCCTGTATCCGGCACACTGCGCGCAAAGCCCTCCGATTCGGACGAATGCTCCAGCAGGCCGACTTCATCGCGCAGCCACTGGATCGCCGCACCTGCCACAAAGACAGAGCCCTCCAGCGCATATTCCACCGTGCCGCCGATGTTCCATGCGATGGTTGTGAGCAGGCCGTTGCTGCTGCTGACCGGTGTTGTGCCCGTGTTCATCAGCAGGAAGCAGCCTGTGCCGTAGGTATTTTTCGCCTCGCCCGGCTGCCAGCACGCCTGTCCGAACAGCGCCGCCTGCTGGTCGCCTGCAATGCCTGCAATCGGGATTTCCCTGCCGAGCATGGACGCGTCCGCATACGCCACAATGCCGCTCGACGGCACGACCTCCGGCAGCATGCATGCCGGAATATCCAGCTCTCGCAGAATGTCTTCATCCCATTGCAAGGTATGGATGTTGTACAGCATTGTGCGCGCCGCATTGGATGCGTCCGTCACATGCCGTTTTCCGCCCGTCAGGTTCCAGATCAGCCAGCTGTCCACCGTACCGAACAGCAGCTCACCGTTTTCTGCCCGCTGGTGCGCGCCCGGTACATTGTCCAGAATCCAGCGCAGCTTGGTCGCGGAAAAATACGCATCGACCACCAGGCCGGTCTTCCCGCGCAACATGTCCGCCAGTCCACGGGCGCGCAGGCCATCTGCCTGCTCTGCCGTGCGGCGGCACTGCCATACAATGGCAGGCGCAACCGGCTTGCCTGTCGCCTTATCCCAGACAATTGTGGTCTCACGCTGGTTGGTGATGCCGATGGCGGCAATCTGCTCCGGCTGTATGAGATGCACCGACATGGCACTGCGGCACACCTGCAGCTGTGTCTTCCAGATTTCCGTCGCGTCCTGCTCCACCCAGCCGTCATGCGGATAATTCAGATGCAGTTCCTTCTGTGCCACGGCGCACATCTGGCCCGCACGGTCAAACAGAATACAGCGTGCGCTCGTTGTGCCGGCATCAATCGCAAGAATGTATTGTTCCATTTCATCACCCTCCTGTGAAAAAAATGCGGCGCGCCCACACAGCGCAGGCACGCCGCTCTCCTGGCCTGCTTATTTGCCAAGCAGCTTTTTATAATAGTCCTCATCGCCGACCTGTCCGACTGCACAGATGGACGCCTGATCGAAATCAAAGATCCGGCGGGCAAGCTGTGCGATATCGTCTGCCGTGACGGCGTCATACATCGCCATGACCTCGTCGAGCTCCGGTGCGCGTTCAAAGAACATCTCGCCGCGTCCGAGCTGGTTCATGCGGGCAGAGGTGCTCTCCATGCCGAGCAGCATGTTGGTCTTCGCCTGTTCGCGGCAACGGCTCAGCTCCGCACGGTCCGGGCCATCCGCTGCCAGACGCAGGCATTCCTCCCGGATCAGCTCAATGGCCTTTGCCTCCGTCTCCTTGCCGAGTGCGGTGTAAATGCTGAATACGCCGACGTCCTCATGCGAGGTGTTGAACGAATAAACGGAATAACACAGGCCATTCTGCTCGCGGACAGTCTGGAACAGACGCGATGCCATGCCGCCGCCCAGAATGGCGCCCAGCAGGGCATTGACATACCGTTCCTCCGAGCACATGGAAATGCCCGGAAAGCCGATGCAGATATGGTTCTGTTCAATTTCCTTCGGGCGCACGACAATGCTGGGCTGATAAGCCGCCGGTTCAATGACATTGTGCCCGGTACCCTTCATGCCGGAGAACATCTCGCAGATATAGTCCACATCCGCCTGTGTATATGAGCCTGCCAGCGCAATGACGGTGTCCTCCGGATGGTAATACTCCGCCATATACCGGCGCAATGTGTCTCCATTCATCGTCTCCAGCGTCTCCTCACGGCCGAGAATGGGACGGCCAAGCGATGAGCCTGCAAAGCACGATTCAAAAATCTTTTCGGTTGCAACATCCTCCGGCGAATCCTCATACATGTCGATTTCTTCCAGCACGACACCGCGTTCCAGATCGATATCGCGCTGTGAAAATTTCGGATTCATGCACATATCCGCCAGAATTTCGACACCGGTCTGCAAATGCTTATCCAGCGTCTTTAAGTAAAAACACGTGCATTCTTTTGTGGTGAATGCATTGACCTGTCCGCCTATGGCATCCATTGCAATGGCAATGTGCTGTGCGGAGCGTTTTTCTGTCCCCTTGAACACCATGTGTTCAATAAAATGGGAAATACCGCTCAGTTCATCCGGCTCATACCGCGAGCCGTTGAGCACCCAAATACCGACCGCCGCGGAGCGCACACCGATAATCGGTTCGGTGACGACACGCACGCCGTTCGGCAGTACAATGCGATCATACATATTCTATCTTCTCCATCTATTCGGCAAATTGCCGCTATCCTTCTCTCAAGTATATCACATTCTCCCGATAAGTCGAACCGTTTTCAGAAGTTTTTTATGAGAACATATTGATTTTTCGTTTTCCCGTCGATTTCTTGCTTTTTTCGGCGGACAACGGTATACTGAGACAAAGAAATTCTGACCCGGAAAGGAGTCTTTTCCCATGCAGCGATTCCTTCGCTTACTCATATGGGACGCATTGTTCTGTGTTGTCCCCACCGTCGGCTATGCCGCGTCGTCCATACTCACCTCATCCACCGCAAATTATGTCGTCACGCTGCTGACCTTTGCGGTCTGCGGCGCCTTCCTCGCCCAGCTGTCGCGCTGGGGCTCTACCTGGATGGAGGTTGTCTTTGTCGCCCTGCCGGGGCTGTATCTGGCGCTGGCACCGTTTCTCGCACCGCTGCTCAACGGCCTGCCGCTGTCGTTTGACCTTGTCCCGGCCTTCCTGCTGACGGCACAGACCACCTCTCTGCGCATTACGGGCGCACTCGCAGCGGGATTCGTGCTGTGGCAGCATGTGTTCATCAGCATCCCGCACAGATAAACGCTGCGATAACCGTACATAAAAAGGCTGTATCCGAAATCGGATACAGCCTTTGCTTTTTCTTTTGAAGGAAAACTTACAGAACCTTTTCCTCTTCCTTGACGTCCTTGCGGGACAGGTTGATGCGGCCCTTGTCGTCGATTTCGATGACCTTGACCCAAACCATATCGCCGACCTTGACAACGTCCTCGACGCGCTCAACGCGGCGCTTCTCCAGCTTGGAGATGTGGACCAGGCCGTCCTTGCCCGGTGCAATCTGAACGAATGCGCCGAAGCCCATCAGACGGACAACCTTGCCATAGAATACATCGCCGACCTCCGGGTCCTTGACGATGGTCTCAATCATCTTCTTGGCCTTCTCGCCGTCAGAACCGTTGATGGAGGAAATGCTGACAGTTCCGTCCTCGGCAATGTCAACCTTTGCGCCGGATTCCGCGGTGATCTTCTGAATGACAGAACCGCCCTTGCCGATGACATCGCGGATCTTGTCCGGGTTGATGTGGATGGTGATGGTCTTCGGTGCCCACGGGGAAACCTCATGGCGCGGCTCCGGAATTGCCTGGAGCATAACCTCATCCAGAATCTTGTAACGTGCATCGCGGCACTTGCGGAATGCTTCCTTGATGATGGACGGGGTCAGGCCGTCAACCTTGATGTCGACCTGAATGCCGGTGATACCCTTCTTGGTACCTGCTACCTTGAAGTCCATGTCGCCATAGAAGTCCTCGACACCCTGAATATCGGTGAAGGTGGTCTCCTGACCGTCGTCGGTAATCAGGCCGCAGGAAATGCCGGCAACCGGTGCAGTGATCGGAACGCCTGCATCCATCAGAGCCAGCGTGGAACCGCAGACAGAGCCCTGCGAGGTGGAGCCGTTGGAGGACAGAACCTCGGATACGACGCGGATTGCATACGGGAATTCCTCCGCGGACGGCAGAACCGGAATGAGGGAACGCTCTGCGAGCGCGCCATGGCCGATCTCACGGCGTCCCGGGCCACGGGACGGACGGGTTTCACCGACCGAGAAGGACGGGAAATTATAATGATGGATATAACGCTTTTCCTTCTGCTCGAAGATGGTATCCAGCTGCTGTGCATCTGCCAGCGTACCCAGCGTGCAAACAGACAGAACCTGAGTCTGGCCACGGGTGAACAGGCCGGTGCCATGTGCGCGCGGCAGGACGCCTACCTGTGCAGCCAGCGGACGGACTTCCTCCATGCCGCGGCCATCGACGCGCTTGCCCTCGGTCAGCCACTTGCGGACAACCTTCTTGCACAGCTTGTCTACGATTTCAGTGATCTCACCTGCGCGCTCAGCTGCAACCTCTTCGCCGAGGAACTCGTCGATCTCAGCGCGGACAACCTGCATGCGTGCGTCGCGGACAGTCTTGTCATCGGTATCGAACGCAACCTCGACCTTTGCGCGTGCAAAGTCCTCGATCTTGTCAAACAGCTCATGATCGACGTCATGGTGCTCATATTCAAACTTCGGCTTGCCGATCTCCGCCTTGATGGAGTCGATGAACGCACACATCTTCTTGATTTCCTCGTGTGCGAACAGCAGGCCCTCGAGCATCTGATCCTCCGGCACTTCCTTTGCGCCTGCCTCGATCATGACGATCTTCTCGGCGGTGCCGCAGACAGTGACGTCCATCAGGCTCTTCTCGCGCTGCTCAACCGTCGGGTTGAGGACGAATTCGCCGTCAACCAGGCCGACGTCAACACCGGCTACGGTGTAGTTGAACGGGATATCGGAAATTGCTACCGCAATGGATGCACCGTTGAGCGCGGTGACCTGCGGGGAGTTGTCATAGTCGTTGCCCATAACCGTGCAGACGATGGAAACATCGTTGCGCAGGTCCTTCGGGAACAGCGGACGCATCGGGCGGTCGATCTGGCGGGAAGCAATGGTTGCCTGCTCGCTTGCCTTGCCCTCGCGGCGCATGAACGAGCCCGGAATACGGCCGACTGCGTACAGCTTTTCTTCAAAATCTACCGAAAGTGGGAAGAAATCCACGCCCTCACGCGGCTTCGGGGATGCCGTTGCAGTGACCAGCACGACGGTATCGCCATAGCGAACCAGTGCGGAACCATTTGCCAGCTGTGCAACCTTGCCGGTCTCGACGGTCAGCTTGCGGCCGGCGAACGTGGTTTCAAATACACGCTCTTCATCAAATGACTTGTGTGTAATAGTAGTCATAACTCAGACTGTCTCCTTTTCTCAAAAGAATGGGTGCGGAACCTCCGACAGTCCTTCAAGCACTTGAAGCGCGGGCTTAACCGGTTTAAGCCTGTCCTTCAACTGCTCAAGGAATTGTCGTACTGTTCCAAAAAACTGGTAAAGAGGAGACCGCATGCAGCCTCCTCTTCCGTCCGAACTCTTACTTTCTCAGGCCGAGCTTCTTAACGATTGCTCTGTAACGCTCGATATCCTTCTTCTTCAGGTAAGCGAGCATGCTGCGGCGCTGGCCGACCATCTTGAGCAGGCCGCGACGGGAATGGTTGTCGTGCTTGTGCTCCTTCAGATGCTCGGTGAGCTGAGCGATGCGCTCGGTCAGGATAGCGATCTGTACTTCCGGAGAACCGGTATCGGTCTCATGCATGCGGTTGGCTTCAATAACTGCTGCCTTCTGTTCTTTGCGGATCATTTTGACACCTCATTAAAAAAATAATATTTGTTATCTCCCTTGCGCTGGGCAGCGGCCTAAGGTGATGGGCACGGTCAGACATGTCCGGTATCCAGACTGCTAAGCACAGGGAGCGCGCTAACTCTTGCATCATATCATACCCAAAGTTGTTTGTAAAGTATAATATGGGTAAAAAATGCCGATTTTATACCGCACAGATGTTGGCAGGGATTGGTCAATTATTCAATCATGCGTGACCCTCTGCGCACGGGCAGCGCCGCCGGCGCGGAAAATTCCAGAAAAAACCTCTGCAATCAAATGTTTTTTCCCTATCAATCAGAAAATCTTTTGAATTTGTCGCATTCGAATCCTGCATTTTACCGATTGTTTTCAAAAAATTTTCATTCTTTTTGCAGGTTTTAAATCCCCTCCTTTCTTATATATTGAAATTGCACAGTTTTCTTCGACGCTTCTTGTCGATAATTCATGAATTTTGCTTCTTTTCATCTTTGCGAGCGGGTGATATAATTTCACCACAATCGAAAGAGAGAATGAACCAGAAAGTTCCCCCACTTTCCACTCCAAAAGAACGCCCGCATCAGGCGGTGCTTCTTCCTCTTTTTTGCTAAGAAACACATGACGGTGGCTGTGCAA
>CALYTA010000049.1 GCA_945486175.1 uncultured Clostridia bacterium
ACCCACGTGTTCAGCTTGGAAGGCTGACATTCTACCATTGAACTACACCCGCAGGTTTTTCACAATGCTTATATAGTATACCAATCGATTCGTTTGCTGTCAACACTTTTTAGGAACAAACTTGAAAAAATTTTTGTGAAAACCTGCGGAAGCAGAAAAAAGGCATTATGTATTGAGAAGCGCGCCGTAATGCTGGTACATGGTGATGGCGAGTGTGACGAGAAAAATGGCAATGAGCAGGCGGGTGCACCACTTGAGCTGCTTCTGCTTTTTCGCCCGTTCCGCGCTGTCGCCCTTGTTGACCTTCTCAACCTGGTTCATCAGGATGACCGTCGGGATGAGGACGATGACGAGTGCAATGATTAAAATAAGTCTCCAGGACTGCATGATAGGTACCTCTGTCGATGAAATAAAAAGGGGAGGAAAGCGCCGCACAGCGGGCTGAGAGGGCATCTGTTCCGCCCTCCCAGCCATGCTGTCAGTTAAATCGTGTCAATTTTCACACCGGATTCATCCGCCGTGACATGCGCGCCGGACAGCGGGCGTTCCCAGGCGGAAATGATGCGGTTTGCCAGCTCATCCTCCACCTGCTTTTCAATCGTGCGGCGCAGGTTGCGCGCGCCGAATTTGACGGAGAACGACTGCTCGACCAGATAATCGACGAGTGCATCGTCCCAGGTCAGGCGGATCTCGTTGTCCGCGAGGGAATCGCGCAGCTGGCCCAGCATGATTGCCGCAATGGCGCGGAAATCGTCCTTTGTCAGATGGTCGAACGAAATGATGTCATCGATGCGGTTGAGGAATTCCGGACGCATGATTTCCTCCAGCGCCTTGAGCGCACGGTCTTCGTTCTGCTCGGAGAGCGATTTGCCGAAGCCCATCGAGCCGCCGGAACGGTCAGAGCCCGCGTTGGATGTCATGACAATGATGGCGTTTTCAAACGATACGGTGCGGCCCTGTGCATCGGTGATGCGGCCGTCGTCGAGCACCTGGAGCAGGATGTTGAGCACATCCGGATGTGCCTTTTCGATCTCATCGAACAGGACGACGGAATACGGGCGGCGGCGGATCTTCTCGGTCAGCTGGCCTGCCTCGTCAAAGCCGACATAGCCGGGAGGCGAGCCGATCAGACGGGAAACCGTGTGCTTTTCCATGTATTCCGACATATCCAGCCGGATGAGCGATTCCGGCGTGTCGAACAGGTCTTCTGCCAGTGCCTTGACCAGTTCGGTCTTGCCGACGCCGGTCGGGCCGACAAACAGGAACGAAACCGGCTTGTGCTTCGGGCTGATGCCCGCGCGCGAACGGCGCACGGCATGTGCCACCGCCGAGACAGCCTTTTCCTGTCCGACGACGCGCTTGTGCAGGCGCTCTTCCAGACCGGTCAGGCGGGAAAATTCCTGCTCACAGACCTTGGAGGCGGGGACGCCTGTCCACAACTCGATGACCGAGGCGAGATGCTCGCCTGTCAGCTCCGGTACCGGGATTTTGCGCAGCTCGACGAGCTTGTTCTCCGTCTGGAGCTCCAGGCTCTTCAGCTCCGCCATGTGTTCATACACTTCGTTGTTCTGCTCCTGCTGCAGCAGGTCTTCCTGCTCGCGGTGGATGGCTTCCAGCTTGTCGTTGAGTGCGGGGATTTCCGCTGTTGCCGGGCTGTCCAGATTCAGGCGGGAGCACGCCTCATCGATGAGGTCAATCGCCTTGTCCGGCAGGTAGCGGTCGGTGATATAGCGCTCGGACAGCGCAGCTGCCTGCTGGCAGATGGCATCCGGAATGCGTACGCCGTGGAACTCTTCATAATAGCCGCGCACGCCCATCAGAATCTTTGCGGTGTCCGCGATCGACGGCTCATTGATGGAAACCGGCTGGAAGCGGCGCTCGAGCGCGGCGTCTTTTTCGATATATTTGCGGTATTCCGCGAAGGTCGTCGCGCCGATGACCTGGATTTCTCCGCGCGAAAGCGCCGGCTTGAGGATATTGGCGGCGTTCATGGAGCCTTCCGCGTCGCCTGCGCCGACGATATTGTGCACCTCGTCGATGACAAGGATGATGTTGCCGAGCGCCTTGACCTCGTTGATGAGGCCCTTCATGCGGCCCTCAAACTGTCCGCGGAACTGTGTGCCCGCGACGAGTGCGGTCAGGTCGAGCAGATGGACTTCCTTGTTTTTCAGCTTATACGGCACATCGCCCTTGGCGATGCGGATGGCAAGCCCCTCCGCGACCGCTGTCTTGCCGACGCCCGGTTCACCGATGAGGCACGGATTGTTTTTCTGCCTGCGGTTGAGAATCTGGATGACGCGTTCGGTTTCGCTTTCACGGCCGACAATGGCATCCAGCTGGCCCAGGCGCGCGCGCGCCGTCAGGTCGGTGCAGTAAGCGGACAGGTTCTTGCGTTTTTTCGCCTCTTTTTTCTTGCGGCGGCGGTCTTCCTCGGTTTCAGTCGCACCGCCGTTCTGGGCATTGCTGCCGGTGGACGGGTCGCCGTTCTGCGAGAACATTTTTTCAAGAAACGGGAAGGTGTGCGTGCGGCCAAAATCAAAGGCATCATCCGCCTCCTGCTGCGCGCTGACTTCGTCATCATACTCGTTGTCCTCGTCGTCGTAATCCTCTGATTCGGTGTTGGCGAGCGCGTGCATGTTGGTCATTTCATTGGTGATCTGGTCGAGATCGTCATCGGTAATGCCCATCTGGCGCATCAGGCCGTCAATCGGCTTGAGACCCAGCTCACGGGCACATTTCAGGCAGTAGCCTTCATTGGATGCGGAGCCCTCTTCCATCTTGGAAATAAACACGACTGCCACGTTTTTGTGGCAGCGGGAGCAAAGTGGCATATGCATAGGGATATTTTTCCTTTCCGGAGCGTGTGCGGAATATGGGATAGCGACACGCTCTCACAAAAACGACAGGGCGCATTACGCCTCTGTCGGATTGGCTTCAAACAGGGAGACACCGTCATTCCAGCCCACCAGATGACGGGCGATGGAGGAATTCTCCATGACAGACGGCGAGAGAAAACCGACGTCGGAATAGACGGCGGGAACAAACAGCTTCAGTGCCCACATGACACAGGTGCACAGCACAAGGCCGGTCGCCGCGCCGAGCACACCGCCCAGCAGCGCATTGCACGAATGCAGCACCGGGAGATTGGTCAGCACGCCGAGTGCGGATACAATCACATGAAGCAGCAGCTTGGTGATGAAAAATGCAGCGATGAACACGAGGATATATGCCGCAGTCTCACTTACCGATCGGGAGATCGCATTGGCCAGCGCCTGCTGCGGGTTCTGGCTGGACTGGAGCACATCGAGCGACACACCATGCGATGCAAGGATGCCCTGCAGATAACCGGAGATGTTGTTCCAGGTATCCTCCACGGAATTGACTGCCTGTGTCAGTTCCGGCATGCGCTCTACAACAGAGCCGGCTGCGTAAGGCATGAGCAGTTCGCCTACAGGCTGCTTGAAATAGGAAGCGGCAATGAGCGCTGCCACCAGGGAAATCAGGGAGCCAAAGGTATACGCAACCGTGGCCACAAAGCCTCTCCGCACGCCAAAAAAGGCATACAGGGCAATGATGAGCAGGATAATCCAGTCAATTGTGGTCATAACAGATTCCGTCCTTTCTGAAAATTCCCGGCGGCCAGCTGCGGCTCAGCCGCCGTCGGAATTGAGATCTTTGAGGGGATTGCCGATATTCAGCACGCGCGCCTGGCTGCTGAACAGCGCAATGGCTGTGCCGCCGGAACGCATATAAACGCGGGACACGCCCGCGAGATTGGTCTGCTGGTCGATTTCACGCAGGCTCTTGGAATAGAAGGTGACTGTGTCACCCGTCAGCACGGCGAGCCGTCCGTCACAATAGCTGATGGAATCCGGCTCCGTGGAAAGGCTGAGCGGATTGCGCGATGCGGTACCGCGCGCGTTAATCAGCACAATATCCGCGCGGCTGGACTGCGAATACGATTCGGTCGCCAGCGCGACACAGTCGTCCGACAGGTCGAACGCGATGAGCGAATCCGCCTGGTATTCGGTGTGGTAGCGGATCTGTCCGCCGCGTGAAACGACATACGTTGCATTGTCGCAGACAACGCAGACCGTATTGTTGCCGAGGTATTTCATGCCGAGCACGAGGCTGCCGTTCATGTCCACGTTGGTGATGGTCTCACTTTCGCTCGGCTTTTCGGTCGAATTGATGTCGGTGAAAAACAGCTTGGAAACCAGCGTCAGGCCCTCCTGCCGGAAGCAGAACAGCGCGAGGCGCTTGCCGTCGGGCGAGAGCACTGCCGACATAATATAATAGTCGGGCGAGGACCATTTATACAGCTGCTCGTTGTCGATGTTGTAGACGGTGACGGCGCTTTTATAGCCCGCCTCATCGGTCACAATGGCAACACTGCCGTTGGCGGAAATGTCCGCATTGGTCACAGGCGACTGCATCGTCTGCGAATACAGCTCGGACAGCGTGTTGGTCACGGTAAAACGGTACGCGCCGCGGTCAAATACCAGCAGATACTGGTTGGACGCGCGCATCACCGGGTTGGCATAGGAGAGGTTCATCTCCATCTGTGAATAGTTGCTCGGCAGCTCAAAATTCAGCGTCTTATCGCTGCAGATGGCAAGGCCGTTGCCGAACGGCAGCATGCATTTGTTCGTGCCGGACGGATAGGAGATCACCGTGGTATCGCCTGCGGAGACACGCGACGCCGCTTTGAGCGACGAGCGGATGTTTTTCAGGCTGGTCGGCGTGAACAGCTGTAAGTTGAGCACGAGAAACAGTGCGGAAACGATGACGAGCAGCCAGCCGGTATAATGGCGGATGCGGTAAATCATCCGCAGCCTGGGGTCCGGGCTGTTCGAGATCAGATAGTCGCGCCGGGATTTGTGGCGCGCGAAATTGAGTTTGTTTGTCATAACAGTCCTCCCGGTGTGCCGCATTCATCCGCCAGATGGAAGGCATCCAGCTCTGGCGTACCGTCATACCACAGCCGGCTCATATACAGCCCCTGCGGCGGCAGGGTCGGCCCGGCCTGTTCGCGGTCACAGCTGTCGAGAATGCGCCGGACATCGTCCGGCGGGAATTTGCCCTGTCCCGCATACAGCAGCGTGCCGGAGATGGCGCGCACCATATTGTACAGGAAGCCGTCTGCCGAAACGCGGATGCGCACAAACCGCCCGACAGTATCCACCGAGCAGGTGAAGATTTCACGCACGGTCGATTTGACCGGCGTGCCCATCGAGCGCACGGCGGCAAAGTCCTGCCTGCCGATGAAATGCGCTGCCGCCTGCTGCATGGCCCCGACATCCAGCGGATAGGGGTAAAAATAGCTGCGGCTGACCGCGAATGGGTCGCGGATCCTGCCGGGGCAGATCAGATAGGTATATTCCTTGCGCGTGCACGAAAAGCGCGCGTCAAACGAATCCGGGACGACGGCGGCGCCGGACACCGCGATATCCATCGGCAGATGGGAATTGACGGCGAGCGGGAGCCGGTCCATTGGAATCGTACAGTCGGCGTGGAAGTTTGCGACATACCGGCGGGCATGTACACCCGCATCGGTGCGCCCGACGCCGGAAACGGAAACGTCCTGCCCCAGGACAGACGCGACTGCGTCGGTCACCGTCTGCTGGACAGTGGCGGCGTTTTTCTGGGTCTGCCAGCCGTGGTAGGCCGTGCCGTCATAGCTGAGAATGATGGCAATATTCAAAGGACTGTTTTCCTTTCTCGAAAAGTATAACAGGCGGCTATTACAAAAGTATGAACAATTGTAAACATCATAAAAATTCTTTTTCCATAGCGGTAAAAAAATACAGAATTTTTGGGCTTTTCCTTCCTGTCTATTATAGAATACAGACCTCGGGGCAAAAATGCAACGGGCAATATGGCAATTTTTCCGGTTTTATGGTACGATAGCAGTGCATTGTCAGGCGGAGCGCCGCGCAGGCAGCGCGGATTGGGGGAAATACCCTCCGCCTTTTTTAGGGCGTATCTGAAAAGTCGAAAATTTTGACTCTTTCTGCAAATGCGGGTTGCTTCTTCGTTAAAAGCACTTGGAATCCGGAAGGATTCCTGCGTGTTTTTGCCTCGAATCGCCCTCGCCTTTGCGAAATATTCGTCATTTTCTTGGTTTTCAGACAGCGCCTATTCAGGAAAAAGTAGGTGTAATCTTTTTTGGCAGCAACAAAAAAATCTTCAACAAAGAAAAAGAGCACATCCACCCGCAAAAAAACGGGGAGCAGTACGGGGACACGGAAGCGTGCATCCTCCGGCAGCACGGCACGCAAAAAGACAGGCACATCGTCTTCGTCCACGCGTTCGGCGCGCAGGGCACCTGCGGCAAAGCAGCAGGACACTTCTGTCTGGAACCATATGACAGTCGGCTTCGGCCTGCTGCTTTTAGCGGTTCTGCTCGCGCTGGCGCTGTGCCGCATGGACGGCGTGCTGCTCGACGGGCTGCTGCGGCTGTGCGGCGGCCTGATCGGCTGGGGCACGCAGGTGTTCTGGGTCGCGCTGTGTCTGGCGGGCGTCTTTGTGCTGTGTGATATGCAGCCGCTGCGCCTGCGCGTGCTGTGTATTCTGACGTTCCCGATTTTATGGGGCGCGCTCGCGCAGTGTATCATGCTCGATCCGATGTCGATTTCGTTTACCACAATCCTTCATCTGTGGGAGGAGGGCATGGCGCTGCGCACCGGCGGTGTGCTCGGCGGCATGCTGGCAGTGGTCCTGTCGTTCCTGCTGAGCGCGACCGGCGCGAAAATCCTGCTGGTGCTCATCCTGCTGGTGTATGTGTTCATCGTGTGCAACACGACGCCCGCGCGCCTGTACCACTGGCTGGTGCGCGTGATTGCGGAGGACACGGAGGAGCTGCGCGAGCAGGATATGACCGTGACACCCGCAAAGCGCACGAAAAAATCCACACAACAATCCAAACCGGAGAAAAAACGCGGCAATCTGTTTGCCTTCCTGCGCGACCAGCGCGCAAAGCGCAAGGCGGCAAAGCTGATGGCGGAGCAGCAGGCCGCGGAGGAGCAGGAGGAGCTTCCCGCACAGGAACCGGATGCCGCACCGCAGCCCGCGCCTGTGGAATCCGCCGCAGCGGCAA
>CALYTA010000050.1 GCA_945486175.1 uncultured Clostridia bacterium
GGAAAACGACTGTGGAGGTTTTCCACACAGGGGAGCCGGAAAGGCACAATATGAGAATCGGGGTATATCCCGGCAGCTTTGATCCTGCCACGCTCGGACATTTGGACATCATTCGGCGTGCATCCCGTCTGTTTGACAAGCTCATTGTCGCACCGATGATTAACGGCGAGAAGCATTCGTCGTTCACCATGGAGGAGAAAGTGGACTTCCTTCAGCGCATGACGCATGACCTGCCCAACGTAGAGGTAGAGAGCTTCAGCGGACTGCTGGCGGACTATGTGAAGGAAAAGAATGCCTGCGCCATCGTCAAGGGCCTGCGCGCAGTGTCTGATTTTGAATATGAATTCCAGATGGCGCTCGCAAACAAAAAGCTGAATCCGGATGTGGATACCGTTTTTTTGATGACAGGGCAGAAATATCTGTTCCTGAGTTCGACAATTGTGCGCGATATCGCGCGCCACGGGGGCGACATTACCGGCTTCGTTCCGGAGGAAATCCGAGAAGATATTATGAAAAAACTGGATCGGACAAAGTGAGCGTCCGAACGTCAGATAGAGTTAGAATCATTGGGAGGGCTCAAGATATGGTTGCTGTTTTAGAAGAACTCGTAAATTCGTTATATGACATGATTCAGGAGGCGCGCAGCGTTCCGCTCAGCACGGAAAAGTGCATGATCGACCGCGAGAAGGCGCTGGATATTCTGGATGAGATCCGCACCAGCATGCCGAAGGATCTCGAAATGGCGCGCGCCATTGTCGAGAAGCGCAACGAGATGGTTGCAGCGGGCAAGAAGGAAGCGGATGACCTGCGCCGGAAGGCGGAGGAATACGTGCGCAAGACGGTCAATGAAAGCGCACTGGTTGCGGAAGCACAGAAGCAGGCGGATGAGATTGTCTCCGGTGCGGAGCAGCAGGCAGCACAGCTCCGCAGCGCGGTCAGCGCATTTTGCAGCGACAAGCTGAGTGCAACAGAGGCCTGTGCAGAGGCGACGCTGGAGGAGGTACGCAAGTGCCGCCAGCAGTTCGAGAGTGCCAACCAGAAGTAAATGCCTCACATGAGAAAATACAGGGCAGAGAATGGACTTGGTTTGTTCTCTGCCTTTGTTGCTTTGGGTGAAGTTACCAAATAAAACCAAATAATGCGAACATACGTTCGAATGTTCGCAATCTGTTCACAAATCACTAAAAAAGTCTTGCTTTCCACTCAAAAAAATCCCGCATGTCCTTGCATTTTCAGATTACAAAACGTATAATAAAACTACGGTGGGGAAAGGTGGCGCGAAATACCACAGATTTCCGCTGAACGGAGCAGGAGGGTGCAGCCGTGAAAGGTGAGTATCAGCATACCCTGGACACAAAAGGCCGCCTGTTCATCCCGGCAAAGCTCCGGGAGGAGCTGGGCGACAGCTTTGTTGTGACCAAAGGGCTGGATGAATGCCTGTTCCTGTACCCGCTGGACGCATGGAAGGCGCTGGAAGAAAAGATCCGGCAGCTTCCCATGTCGAAATCGAGAAATTTGCAGCGATTCTTTCTGTCGGCGGCGGCTGATGTCACCGTGGACAAGCAGGGTCGCATTGTCGTTCCGCCCGTCCTGCGCAATCACGCGAAGCTGGAGCATGACGTGACCATCATCGGCGTGCTTGACCGCGCGGAGATCTGGGACAGGCAGAAGTGGGACGAATATAACGGGCAGCTGGACGCGGGCAGTATCGCGGAGGCAATGGAAGATTTGGGCTTTTGACGGAGGATTCAAACAGGAATGGAATTTCAACATGTTTCGATTTTGCTCTCCGAATGTCTTGACAGCCTGAACATCCGTCCGGATGGCATTTATGTGGACGCGACGCTGGGCGGCGCGGGGCATTCCCTGCACATCGCACAGCGCCTGACCGAAGGCGGCAGGCTGATCGCGCTCGACCGCGATGACATGGCGCTGGAAAATGCAGAGGATCGTCTGGCGGATGTCATGGATCGTGTCACGCTGGTCAAAAGCGACTTCCGCAATCTGGACACGGCGCTCGCATCGTGCGGCGTGGACAAGGTGGATGGCATCCTGTTCGACCTCGGCGTGTCGTCGCCGCAGCTGGACATCGCCGAGCGAGGCTTTTCCTACATGCAGGATGCACGGCTCGACATGCGCATGGATCAGCAGCAGACGCTGTCCGCTTATGAGGTCGTCAACGAATGGGACCGCGCAGAACTGCGCCGCATTCTGCAGGAATACGGCGAGGAGCGCTATGCGCCGCAGATTGCCGCGGCAATCGACCGCGCCAGACAGCAGCAGCCGATTGAAACGACAGTCGAGCTCGCGGACATCATCCGCAGCGCAATGCCTCCCGCAGCGCGCCGCGAAAAACAGCATCCTGCCAAGCGCAGCTTTCAGGCAATCCGCATTGCGGTCAACGATGAGCTGATGGCTGTACAGGAGGCGATGGACCGCGCGATTGACGCACTGGCACCCGGTGGGCGCCTGGCAGTCATCACGTTCCATTCCCTGGAGGACCGCATCGTCAAGACAGCGTTCCGAAAGGCCGCACAGGGCTGCACCTGCCCGAAGGACTTCCCCGTCTGCGTGTGTGGGAAGACCGCAAAGGTGAAACTGGTGGCACGCAAACCAATGTTGCCATCCATGCAGGAAATCGCTCAAAATCCCCGCGCACGGAGCGCAAAATTGAGAGTGTGTGAGAAATTGTCGGATCATTAAGGGAGAGCGGCTCAACAATGAGAGAGTATTCCGGGCGCGGCGGAGCATCTGCCAGCGCCGTTCAAGATAAAAATATAAGTGCAAGCAGAAGAAAACGGGAGCGTCAGCGCGCATTGCGCCGCCGCAGACGCATCCATATGCTGGCCATGGGCCTGATCGGTGTGATCTGCGCGTTTATCGCAGTCACCACCGTGTCATACCATGTCCAGATGACCGAGCTCAAGGGTCAGGTCGAAGCAAAACAGGCGACCCTTGCGCAGCTGAACAGCGAGTATGTCTCGCTCAACGCGAAAAAGGAAAATTCGGTCGATCTGAATGAGGTGGAAGACTATGCAAAAAATGTCCTGGGGCTGGTCAAGATGGACCGCAGCCAGGAGGAATACCTCGAGCTCCAGAAGACCGATCAGGTCGAGGTGAATGAGGCTTCCAGTGGGGTGGACAAGCTGGTCTCCAGTTTTGTAAAGAGCTTCAACGCCATTTTATCATTTTTGCGGTGATAAAACCATATACATATTGAAAGCAGTGGGAGTGAGAAGTGTGAACAACCTTCTGACTCCTGTTTTTTGTCACAATGACGATGAAATGATGCTGCAGTTGTGATATAATAACATGTATTCCGTTTTGATACAGGTATCAGGCAGGAAGGAACGATAGGAGAACAGACACATGGCACAAAAACGCCCCAGCAAACCGAATAAACGCATGCGCCAGAGGGTTTCCTTTCTGATTGTGGTGTTTGCCGTGCTGGGCTTCGTTGTAGTTGCAGCGAAGCTGTTTTACATGCAGGTTATCAACACCAATTTTTATCAGAGCAAGGCGGCGGAAAACCAGACCAAGGATCTGATTATTACGCCGATGCGCGGCACGATTTACGACCGCAATATGACCGAGCTTGCTGTCAGCGCGACGACACAGGAAATCAGTGTTGACCCCTCCATCATCCGTGACAAGGGCAAGGCGTCTGTCGTAAAACGCAAGGATGCCAATGGCAAGACCATTGAGCCGACCGACGAGGAAATTGCGGCGGCACTTGAAACCTATCAGAAGAAGGTTGCCAGCGTGCTGGCGGAAAAGCTCGAACTGGATTTTGATGAAACACTCGAAAAGATTCAGCGGAATGTGTCCTATGTGCGCATCGCGCGCCGCGTGGACGCGGATATCGCCGACGAGCTGATGCAGGAGCTGGATAAGGAAAATCTTTCCGGCGTGTATACGACGGCGGATTCCAAGCGCTATTACCGCTACGGCACGTTTGCTTCGCAGGTGATCGGCTTTACCAACGACGACGGCGAGGGCCTGTACGGCATCGAGCTGCAATATAATGATGTCCTCAAGGGCGTCGCGGGCCGCGTGGTCAAAGCGACCAATGCGCTCGGCTCGGATATGCCGTACGATTATGAAAAGTATGTGCCGGAGCAGGACGGCGACGGCGTTGTGCTGTCGCTCGATGAAGGCGTGCAGCACTATCTGGAAAAGCATCTGGAAGAGGCGCTGAACGACTATCAGGCGAAAAAGGGTGTGTGCGGCATCGTCATGGACATCAAAACGGGCGAAATCCTCGCCATGTCCACGAAGCCGGATTTTGACCTGAATAACCCGCGCACCATTCCGGAGGAATACACCGCACTGCTCGCCGAGCTGGATAACCTCAGCGGCGAGGAGTACAGCAGCAAATACAGTGAAATCCTGCTGCGCCTGTGGCGCAACAAGGCAATTAACGACACCTATGAGCCCGGTTCGACGTTCAAGGTCTTCACGGTTTCGTCCGCGCTGGAGGCTGGCGTCGTACAGGACAGCAGCACGTTTACCTGCGGCGGCTCCAAGGTAGTCAAGGATCGGACCATCCGGTGCTGGAAGAGCGGCGGCCACGGCACACAGGTGCTGGGACAGACGCTGGAAAATTCGTGCAACGTCGCGATGATGGACATCAGCGCCCTGCTGGGAACGGATATGTTCCGCAAATTCTTTGAGGCCTATGGCCTGATGGAAAAGACCGGCATTGACCTGCCGGGCGAGGCGACCGGCATTTTCTTCGACGACTTGATGGGTGAGGTCGACCTGGCGACTGCGTCGTTCGGACAGAACTTCCAGGTTACGCCGATTCAGGAGCTGTGTATGGTCGCAGCAGCCTGTAATGGCGGCGATCTTGTCACGCCGCATGTGGCGAAGGAAATTGTCGACACGGACGGGAATGTCAAACAGACCATTTCGACAGAGGTCAAGCGTCAGGTTATCTCGGAGGAGACCAGCAGCCTGATCCGGACATATCTGGAAAATGTCGTCTCACAGGGCACCGGTCAGAACGCCTATGTTGCGGGCTACCGCGTGGGCGGCAAGACGGCGACCTCGCAGAAACAGCCAAAGAGCGATGATTCGCTGCGTATTGCATCGTTTATCGGTGTTGCACCGATGGATGACCCGCAGTATGCCGTGCTGGTCATGATTGATGAGCCGCAGACCTCGGTCAAGGGCGGCGGCGCACTTGCAGCGCCGACGGTCGGACGTATTTTTGAAGATATCCTGCCATATCTCGGTGTAGAGGCGATTTATTCGGAGGATGAAACCGACCGCCAGGAGATCACGATACCGTCGCTGGTCGGCAAGTCAGTCGAAGACGCGCAGGCTGCGCTGGAAGAGCTCGGACTGGAATGCCGCATCAAGGGCGACGGCGATACGGTAACAGATCAGCTTCCGGTGGCGGGAATTTCGCTCCAGCCGGATAACAAGGTGGTTCTGTATTGCGGCGAGAGCAGGCCGACAGATAAGGTAGAAGTTCCGGATGTCAGCGGCATGAGCATTGAGGCGGCACGCCAGCAGCTCGCAGACTACGGATTGTATATGAAGCAGAACGGCATTGCGGACTGGCGCGCAAACATCGCATCCGTCGCCATGCAGCAGAGTCCGGCAGCGGGAAGCAAGGTTTCCCCCGGCTCGGTTGTCACGGTGGCGTTCGGCAATGCGGTTACCAGTCAGGAATAAAAAGGAGGACTCGTACAATGAAATTGGAAAAAATCCTCGGCGGCGTCGATATTGTGGAGCAGACCGCAGACGCTGCATGTGAAATCGGAGAACTGAAGTATGACTCCCGTCAGGTTCAGTCGGGTGACGTATTTGTCGCCATCACCGGCTTCGAGACCGACGGACACAAATACATCGGCAAGGCAATTGAACTGGGAGCAGGCGTGATCGTCTGTGAATATATCCCGGAGGGCGGCATTTCCGTACCGTATGTGCGTGTATCATCGTCCCGTCGCGCACTGGCGCAGATGGCGGCGAATTATTTCGACCATCCGGCGGACAGCATGACAATGGTCGGCATCACCGGCACCAACGGCAAGACGACTACCACCTATCTGCTCAAGACCATTCTCGAGGCACAGGGCCATAAGGTCGGCCTGATCGGCACCAATCAGAACATGATCGGCGACGAGATTCTGCCGACTGAGCGCACCACGCCGGAGTCGTTTGAGCTGCAGCGCCTGTTTGCGCAGATGCGCGACGCGGGCTGCTCGCATGTGCTGATGGAGGTTTCCTCGCATTCGCTCGTGCTCGACCGCGTGTATGGCATCACGTTTGCCGTCGGCGCGTTCACCAACCTGACACAGGATCATCTGGACTTCCACAAGACCATGGAGGCCTACCGCGATGCGAAGGCGCTGCTGTTTCATCAGAGCAAAATCGGCGTCATGAACCGCGACGATGCGGACGGCCGCATCATTCTTGCGGAGCAGGCATGCCCGTTCCTCACCTATGGCGAGGAGGACGGCTGCGACATGTGTGCGCAGGGCATCGAGCTGCATGCGGACAGCATCCAGTTCAACTGCATGGCGCAGGGCGAATGCACGCCGGTTTCGCTGGGCATTCCGGGACAGTTTACCGTTTACAATGCGCTGTGTGCGCTGTCCTGCGCAAAGGCGCTGGGCATTTCGACCGCAGCGGCAGCGGCAGCGCTGCGCACGGCACATGGCGTCAAGGGCCGAGTCGAGGTCGTGCCGACCGGTACCGATTATACCGTCCTCATCGACTATGCGCATTCGCCGGACGGCGTGGAGAATGTCCTGAAGGCGGCGCGCGGCTTCACAAAGGGCCGCCTGATCGGCCTGTTCGGCTGCGGCGGCGACCGCGACCGCACCAAGCGCCCGAAGATGGGTGCCATTGCGGCACAGCTGTCCGATCTGTGCATCGTCACGTCGGATAACCCGCGTACGGAGAAGCCGGAGGCGATCATCGACGACATTCTTGAGGGCATGAAGGATACAAAAACGCCGTATGAGGTCATCGTCAACCGTCCGGAGGCGATCTGGCATGCGCTGGACATCGCACAGCCGGGCGATACCATCGT
>CALYTA010000051.1 GCA_945486175.1 uncultured Clostridia bacterium
ATCAGTACCCTTCCCGTTGCGGCTGCGGTTGCCAAGGCTGCACGCGAAAGCGGCGTTGCAAGAATCTAAAAAAACAGACAGCCGTCCGAAGTGGATTTCGGGCGGCTGTTTCGCTGAAAGGGGCAATCGACATGTTTCGGGGAATGAGAAGACACAGGCAGGCGCTGGCAGAAGCAGAGAGCATAGCGGTATTGGAGCGGGGTACCTCCGGTGTGCTGGCGGTTTCGGGTGATGACGGCTATCCATATGCCGTCCCGCTGAGTTATGTCTATGCCGACGGGAAGCTGTATTTTCACTGTGCTGTGGAAGGGCACAAGCTGGACGCGATTGCGCGCAATGAAAAGGTGTCGTTCTGCGTGATTGACAAAGACCAGGTTGTGCCGGAGGAATATACGACGTATTTCCGCAGTGTCATTGCCTTTGGTACGGCGCGCGTGCTGGAGCAGCCGGAGGAAAAGCGGCATGCGCTGGAGCTTCTGGCGGAAAAATATTCGCCGGAGCAGGAGGGCCGCATACAGGAGATTGACCGCTGTTTTCCGCGGGTATGCATGGTGGAGCTGTCCATTCAGCATTTGTCCGGCAAGCAGGCAAAAGAGTTGGTTGCACACGGATAATACAGCAACGGCTGCCTGATATCGGGCGGCCGTTTTTTGTTGCCGTTCTGTTGCTGGAGATTGTATTTGTAACATGATACAATAAAATCAGTACAGGAGGTGACGGAGATGAAGAAAAAGCTGTTGATTGCGCTGTTGGTGCTGGCATGTCTGCTGGCATTGGGGTATTATGTCCAGACGCGCGCAGAAAAGGAAGAAGAACTTCCTATGGCGTACAAACCGGTCATTTATCTGTATCCCGAACAGGAGACAGAGGTACATGTCAGGCTGGATTACGATGGTGTGCTGACCTGTACCTATCCGGTGTATCACGACGGCTGGACGGTAACAGCGCAGCCGGACGGAACGCTGACCACAGCCGACGGAACGGAATATTCCTATTTGTTCTGGGAAGGCGTGAGCGGCACGGATTATGACATGAGCCGCGGCTTTGTCGTAAAAGGCGAAGATACCGCTGCATTTTTGCAGAAAACATTGGCACAGCTCGGTTTGACACCGGGAGAGTACAATGAATTTATTGTGTACTGGCTGCCGAAAATGCAGGGCAATCCGTATAATCTCATCACATTCCAGACGGATGCCTATACAGCCAGCGCAAGGCTGGATATCACGCCGGAACCGGACAGCGTGCTGCGCGTGTTCATGGCGTATCGGGCACTGGAAAAGCCTGTCGAGATAGAACAGCCGGAGCTGGAGCGCTTTGAACGCACCGGCTTCACCGTCGTCGAGTGGGGCGGCACAGAAATCAAATAACCAGACAGACCAGCAGCGGGATGTACCTTTGAGGCGCATCCCGCTGTTTTGCTTGTATTGGAACGCTGACAGGGAAGAGAAAAGGCTCCCTCATCAGAGGGAGCCTTGTATGTGCGTTAAGATGGAACATTCACGTTAACGTGCTTACATCAGCGGAATGAGAAGTGACAGCAGCGAAGCGCCGATGGATTTGATCCACGGATAGGATTTGATCCAGTGCTCGTCGATTTCCTCTGATTTCTCGATGGTTTCCAGAATATCCGAACGGACTTTGTCGACGACAGAGCCGCGGTAAAATACGGTTCCGCATTCAAAATGCAGGTAGAAGCTGCGGAAATCCATGTTGATTGTGCCCACCACTGCGATGTCGTTGTCTGCGACGATCATTTTCGCGTGGATAAAGCCGGGGGTATACTCATAAATGCGCACACCCGCACGGATGAGCTGGGCGTAATACGAACGAGTGATGAGATAGACGGATTTTTTATCCGGAATGCCCGGTGTGACAATGCGCACATCGATGCCGGATTCCGCCGCGTTGCACAGCGCGGTAATCATTTCATTGTCCAGCGCCAGATAGGGGCTGGTGATATAAACGCTGCGCGTGGCGTTGTTGATGATGTTCAGGAATACGGTTTCACTGACGTTGTAATCATCCAGCGGGGAGTCGGCAAACGCCTGTACATAGCCATCGCTGGGTGCGGTGATTGTGGGGAGATAATCCTCCAGATTTTCTGTTGTTGTGCCGACGGAAAAGTCCCACAGCTGTAAAAACAGCGCGGTCAGATTGGCAACGCCGCTGCCGGTCAGCTTCACGCCGGTATCCTTCCAGTGTCCGAAGCGTTTCTTTTCGTTGATGTATTCGTCAGCGAGATTGATGCCGCCGGTATAGCCGACATTTCCGTCGATGACACAGATTTTGCGGTGGTCGCGGTAGTTGAAATACGTATTGAGCATCGGGACAAAACGGTTAAACCGGATCACGCGGATGCCCATTTCCTCCAGCGTCTTGCTGTAATTGAGAGGCAGCTTGGAGATGCAGCCGACATCATCATACATTACGCGGACATCCACGCCCTCCGCTGCCTTTTCGCGCAGGACATCCAGAATTGCATCCCACATGTGTCCTCGGTCGATGATAAAGAATTCCATGAAGATGAAGCGCTTTGCTTTTTTCAGCTCCGTCAGCATGGATTCAAACATAAATTCGCCGACCGGGAAATATTCTGTGGCAGTATCCTTCCAGGCGGGCATTTCCGCGATATTGTGCAGATACTGGCAGTTGCGCCGATGGCGCGGCAGGCGGGTGCACAGCTCATGCGTCGCAGACGGATGGGTCGGCTCAATGCGTGTCACATCGATCGGACGGATCTTTATCAGGCGTGCGCGGTTGAACGGCGTATTGCCCCAGAACAGATAGAACAGGGCGCCAATCGGTGCGAGAATGAGGATAATGATAATCCAGGATATCTTATAGGCGGGATTATCCGGTTTGCGGATCAGCCAGATGATAACGACAAAGCTGATGATGCGAAGGACATTGTACAGATGCTTGATGCGGCCCTGTAAGAACACAAACGCTGACAGAACCAGGGCAAGCTGAAGCAGGATCAACAATGCACTGATGGTCAGCCGGTTGAACAGGAAGCTGAATACTGAGCGTCTGACCTTCTGTCCGGCTTTTTTGGCTTTTTTTGGGAGATTGGGGTTTTGCATGTATTGAAATCCTCCAGAAGACGGTCGTTTTTCTACTGTATAACAGCTTGTACATTGTTCTCATGATACCTATTTTTGAATGGAAAGTCAATCTTATGTCCGGTTTTGACACGGTTTTGTGCACACATGGGAAAGACAGATGTCCGCATAAAAAAACAATTTGCAGCGTATCGGCGTCATTCCTGCAAAAACAGGCGGTTTTTCGGCACGATGCGTAACAAAAAGGGAATAGAATTTCGACGAAAAGTCTGGTTATATAACCAAAAAGTAGTAGATTATAGATTTTGCAGGAAATTGTGCAAAAACGATATATAGGGCATAACTTGTTGCAAAAACGGGACAATCCTGCGAAAAATCTCGGAGTTCCCGTAAAATTTCGGCAAAATTTACGACAAAAGGGGAAGAGAAAGGGGAAAAAGAAGAGCGATTTAGAAAAATTTATGAATTTTGCAATTTTTGTATTTTCAAATTGCCATTCTTGTGGTATTATTTTTACCGAAGATGTGAACAAACCATTTTGTATGGAGGAAATGTAATATGGCAATCACCAACACCTATCTGAAGGGTGTCTATGACACCGTTGTAAAGCGCAACCCCGGCGAGCCGGAGTTCCAGCAGGCAGTTTATGAAGTTCTGGAGTCTCTCCAGCCGGTTGCAGAGCGCCGTCCGGACCTCGTTGAGGCAGGCGTATTTGAGCGCATCGTTGAGCCGGAGCGCGGCATCCAGTTCCGCGTCGCATGGGTTGATGACAACGGCAAGGTTCAGGTTAACCGCGGCTTCCGTTATCAGTTCAATTCCGCAATCGGCCCGTACAAGGGCGGCATCCGCCTGCATCCGTCTGTCTGCGCGTCCATCATCAAGTTCCTGGGCTTCGAGCAGATCTTCAAGAACAGCCTGACCGGCCTGCCGATCGGCGGCGGCAAGGGCGGTTCCGACTTCGACCCGAAGGGCAAGTCTGACGGCGAAGTAATGCGTTTCTGCCAGGCATTCATGACTGAGCTGTGCCGCCACATCGGCGCTGACACCGACGTACCGGCTGGCGATATCGGCACCGGCGCGCGTGAAATCGGCTACATGTTCGGCCAGTACAAGCGCATCCGCAACGAGTATGTCGGCGTTCTGACCGGCAAGGGTCTGCAGTGGGGCGGCTCCCTCGCTCGTACCGAGGCTACCGGCTATGGCCTGTGCTACCTCGTTGACGCAATGCTGAAGGATCACGGCACCTCCTTCGAGGGCAAGAAGGTTGTCATCTCCGGTTCCGGCAACGTTGCAATCTACGCTACCCAGAAGGCTACCCAGCTGGGCGCAAAGGTTATCGCACTGTCTGACTCCAACGGCTACGTTGTAGACGAGAACGGCATCAACCTGCCGGTTGTTCAGGAGATCAAGGAAGTTCGCCGCGGCCGCATCAAGGAGTATGTTGACGCTGTTCCGACTGCGAAGTACTTCGAGGGCAAGGGCATCTGGACTGTTCCGTGTGACATCGCTCTGCCGTGCGCAACCCAGAACGAGATCAACGAAGAGGATGCAAAGGCACTGGTTGCCAACGGCTGCATGGCTGTCGGCGAAGGCGCAAACATGCCGTCCACTCCGGAAGCAATCGCTGTATTCCAGGGCAACAACGTTCTGTTCGCTCCGGCAAAGGCTGCAAACGCAGGCGGCGTAGCTACCTCCGCTCTGGAGATGAGCCAGAACTCCCAGCGTCTGTCCTGGACCTTCGAAGAGGTCGACAGCAAGCTGCATCAGATCATGGTCGACATCTACCACAACATTGCTGCTGCTGCCAAGGAATATGGCTGCGAGGGCAATCTGGTTGCAGGTGCAAACATTGCAGGCTTCCTGAAGGTTGCCGAGGCAATGAAGGCACAGGGTGTCATGTAATTTTACTTTCCCTGCAAAAAGCTGAATACACAATCCCCTGCGGATGCATCCGCAGGGGATTTTCTTTGTGCAAACAGACGGAAAATAAGAAGAGACTGTGAAAAATGCGGATAAGCCATTGCGAAAGCGCGGAAATCCACGTATAATAGATACAATCAGTGATATTTGTTATTTATGGGAGGAAATGCATATGCAGTTTACGTTTGCACATAATAACATAAATGTAAAGGATCTGGACGCGTCCATCGCGTTCTATCAGGAGGCGCTCGGCCTGAAGGAAACGCGCCGCATTCACGGGCAGGACGGTGCATTCACCATTGCCTATCTGGGTGACGGCGTGACGCCGCACCTGCTTGAGCTGACCTGGCTGCGTGAGCATCCGCAGGCATACAACCTGGGAGAAAATGAAATTCACCTGGCACTGCGCGCGGACAATTTTGAAGAGGCGCATGAAAAACATCAGGAAATGGGCTGCATCTGCTTTGAAAATGCAGCTATGGGCATCTACTTCATCGTCGATCCGGATGGCTACTGGGTCGAGATTATTCCGGCAGAATGATGCGGAAGGAGGATACCATGGGTTACGTTATTGTCACGGATTCCGTTCTGGACATTGAGGAGTCCTATCTGCTCCAGAACGATATCTGTACGGTTCCGCTCAGCTTTACACTGGAGGGCTGCGACACCGTAGAAGACGATTTCGGCAGAACCGTTCCCTTTTCATCCTTTTATCAGCAGCTGCGCGAGGGAAAAAATGTCACCACGTCGCAGGCTACGGTAGGCGCATTTGCGAGTGTCTTTGAGGGCATTTTGCAGTCCTGCCGTGATGTCGTGTATATCGGATTTTCTTCAGGGCTCAGCGGCAGCTTCCAGTCCGGCTGCATGGCGCGCGATGAGCTGAAGGACAGATATCCCAATCAGATTTACTGTGTGGACACCTTTGCCGCCTCCGGCGGGCAGACGCTGATTGTCCGCGAAGCGGCGAAGCGCCGGGCGGAGGGGATGACCGCTGAGCAGCTCGTCGAATGGGTGGAGGAATTCCGTTCCCATGTCGTCCACTGGTTTACGGTGGATGACCTGATGTACCTGCATCGCGGCGGCCGCCTGTCCAAAACATCTGCTGTCATGGGCTCGCTGGTCGGCATTAAGCCGGTTCTGTATGTATCGGATGACGGACGCCTGATTGCGGACAAAAAGGTGCGCGGACGCAAGCGCGCGCTCGAGATGCTCTGCAAGCAGCTGAATGCACACATTCAGGAGGTCGGCAGCTATCCGGTCACCATCAGCCACGGTGACTGTCTGGAGGATGCCGAATACCTGAGGAAATATATCCTCGACCACACCAAGGTGGAGGAAGTGGAAATCCACATGCTGGATACGGTCATCGGCGCACATGCCGGGCCGGGAACTGTCGCGCTGTTTTTCTACGGGGATAAGCGCGGAAACTGAAGCAGCCAGACAATGTGAAATGAAAAACAGCCGCATGTTGCGGCTGTTTTTTGCGTTTATCCCATGCCGATGACCATGCCGAGCACATATGGGATGAGCCAGACAAGCCAGACGGCGAGACTGAATTTGTGGAAAATCCGGCGCGCGTGCTCCGTGCCGCGGCGCAGGGTGTAAACCGCCCAGACCGCATGGATGAGCATGAGCACAATGGCGAGCGTGCCGGTGACGGCGTGCAGTGGATTTCCCGCGCCCGCATTCTGCGAGGCGATGCGCGACATCAACAGCGTGCCGGTCGTATCGCAGCACAGGCCAAGCCAGAAGATGACAACATGGCGCACGGTCAGCGTACCGGAACGGCGTTCGCCAAAGACACCGGTAGTGTAGAATATCAGTGCCAGCGTGATAAAAAGAATAGCTGCAAGCAGCAAGGGTGACATAGCAGGTTCCTCCTGAATAGATATGATTTTCTCCAGTATAGCACATTCCCGGCGAATCGCAAACCGCCTCTTGACGTGGTATAACCGCACAGTGTATCATAAAATCAGAAAGACAGATGGAGGATGGACGGATGAACGTATATGATTTTGACCAAACCATCTACCACGGCGACAGCACGGTAGATTTCTATTTT
>CALYTA010000052.1 GCA_945486175.1 uncultured Clostridia bacterium
GGCACTCGCGCGCATGCTGGGCGCACAGCCGGAGGTGCTGCTGCTCGACGAGCCGTTTTCCGCATTGGACACACATCTGCGCGGCGAGGTGCGCCAGCAGATGGCAGAGGTGCTTGCGCGGCATGTGGGCGTGTCGCTGCTTGTCACACACGATTTTTCCGAGGCAATGCAGCTTTGCCCGCGTGCGGCTGTCGTATCCGGCGGGCGCATTGTCGAGCAGGGAAGATGCATTGATCTGTGGCACGATCCCAAAACGCGCGCCTGCGCAGAACTGACCGGCATGCGCAACTTTTTCCCGCTGCCGGATGGCATGCAGCCGGATCAGGCCGGTACATACTGCCTCGGCATCCGCCCGGAGGATTTCCGCCCTGCACGCAGCGGCGATGCGGTGACCTTTTCCGGCACGGTAGAGCGCATTCTGCCCGGCATCCATACCGATCAGGCAGCCGTGCAGACACCGCAGGGCATGCTGCTGTGGACAGTATCACATGAGACAGATTTCTCGCCGCAGGTGGGCGACAACGCTGTTCTTTCTGCGGATTCAGACCGGTTCCATGTCCTGAAAATCGATAAAACCTGACAGGTTCTGTCAAAAGATACTTGCAAGCGCATTCGGAATGTGATACGATACAAACACTCAATTACATCACAAACCGGAAAGGATGCGTATGGTATGGAGCTTCTGGAGCAATATATTCGTGAAAAGGGCGTCGTCAAGGAAGGAAATGTCCTCAAGGTGGACAGCTTCCTCAACCATCAGATGGATGTACATCTTTTTTCCGAAATGGGACGCGAATGGAAGCGTCTGTTTGCGGATGCGCCGATCAATAAAATACTCACCATCGAGGCCTCCGGCATCGGCATTGCATGTATTGCAGCACAGATGTTTGAGGTTCCGGTGGTTTTTGCAAAAAAAGCACAGTCGATCAACATTGATGGAGAAGTATATGCCTCCAAGGTAGAGTCGTTTACCCATAAACGCGTGTACGACGTCATTGTATCCAAAAAGTTCCTTTCGTCGGAAGACCATATTCTTGTAATCGATGACTTCCTTGCGAATGGCTGCGCGGTCAACGGGCTGATCGATATCATTGAAGCATCCGGCGCAACGCTGGAGGGTGTCGGCATCGCAGTCGAGAAGGGCTTCCAGGAGGGCGGAAAGCTGCTGCGTGAGCGCGGTGTCCGTCTGGAATCGCTCGCCATTGTCGATGCGATGGATGCGAAGACCGGAGAGCTGACCTTCCGCCATTGATATCCTTTCCGAAAACAGAAAAAAATAACGCCGACGGCATATGCCGTCGGCGTTTTGTGCGATACAGGGAAATTTTATCTGCGGTTGGAGGTTCTCCAGATCTTGAGCTTTTCTGCTTCCTTGATCAGCTCATCGCGGAACTGCGGATGAGCGACGGAGATGATTGCCTCTGCGCGCTCCCAGGTGGACAGACCCTTCAGGCATACCTTGCCGTACTCGGTGACGAGGTAATGCGTGTTGGTACGGGTGTCGGTGACAGTGGAGCCCGGATTCAGGGTCGGTACGATGCGGCTCTTCAGCTCGCCGCTGCGGGTCTTGAAGGTGGAAGAGCAGCAGATAAAGCTCTTGCCGCCCTTGGACAGATACGCGCCGAGGACGAAGTCGAGCTGTCCGCCTGCGCCGCTGATGTGCTTGATGCCTGCGGATTCCGCGTTGATCTGGCCGGTGAGGTCGAGGTCAACTGCGTTGTTGATCGAAATGAAGTTGTCGATCTGCGCAATGGTGCGCGCGTCGTTGGTATAGCTGACCGGCGCGCTCATCAGAGCCGGGTTGTTGTCCATGTAGTCATACATCTTCTGGGTGCCCGCGCCGAAAGCGTAAACCTGGCGGCCCTTGTCGATGTTCTTCTTGCTGCAGGTGATCTTGCCGGCGGCAGCGATATCAACAAAGCCGTCGACATACATCTCGGTATGTACGCCCAGATCCTTCAGGTCGGACTGTGCGATCAGCGAACCGACTGCGTTCGGCATGCCGCCGATGCCGAGCTGGAGGCATGCGCCGTTCGGGATTTCCTCAACGATCAGCTTTGCAACCGTCTCGTCGATTTCGGAAGCAGCTCCGCCGCCGCCCATCTGGCCGATCGGAGGATTGTTGCCCTCGACAATCATATCAACCTTGCTGATATGTACGCCTTCCTCAAAGCCGCCGAGGCAGCGCGGCATGTTCTGGTTGACTTCGACGATGACAATTTTCGCCGTCTCGCAGACAGCGGCGAGATGGGATGCATTCGGGCCGAAATTGAAATAGCCATGCTTGTCCATCGGTGCGACCTGGATCATGACAACATCCGGCTTGTCAATGCTCTCACGGTACCAGCGCGGCAGTTCGGAATAACGCAGCGGTGCATAGTAAGCAATGCCGTCGTCAATCATGTGGCGTTCGATGCCGCTCATGTGCCAGGAGTTCCAGGAGAAATGCTTATTTGCTTCCGGAACCTGTGCGATTGCGAGCGGCCACAGCAGAATGCCGCCGCGGATGTTGACATCATACAGCTCGTCCGCGCGTGCTGCGAGTGCCTTGTCCAGCTCGACCGGGATACCGGTGCACCAGCCAAAGTCCAGCCAGTCACCGCTTTTTACTACCTTGACCGCTTCTTCCGCGGTAGTCAGTTTGCTCTGATAGAGCGCCTGATAATCCATACCTAGAAATCCTCCATTCGTATAACATACTCAAAAAGAGATAAAAAACAGTGCAAAACATACAAAAATAACGGGGTTTTACACAATTTATTGTACCAGTGAGAGCGGCTTTCGTCAAGCAGGCTGACGAAAATTGCGCGCAATTGCGCCCTTGTATTTGGCAGCAGTATGATGTACCATAAACAGGATAAAAAAGAAACAACAAACAGGAGAAAAATGATATGAATGCAATCAAAAAAGGCGGAATCTTTTTCCCGGCACTGCTGTGCACGCTGCTCTGGGGCAGTGCGTTTCCGTCGGTCAAGACAGGCTATGCGCTGTTCGGCATCGGGGATGATGCAGCCAGCAAGCTGTTTTTCGCGGGATGGCGGTTTATGCTGGCAGGTGTCGCAGTGCTCGCGGTTTCCACTGTATTGAATAAAAAGCTGGTTTTCCCCAAGCGTTCGCTCTGGAAGGGCATTCTGCTGCTCGGCTTTGTACAGACGACGCTGCAATATGTGTTCTTTTACATCGGACTGTCGCACACGACCGGCGTCAAAGGCTCAGTCATTACGGCGATGTCGACCTTTCTGGCGGTCGGTGCATCGCACTTCCTGTTCCCGGATGACCGTTTGACCACGGCGAAAACAATCGGCTGCCTGGTCGGCTTTGTCGGTGTTGTGATGATCAGTATCAGCTCCGTGGATGCACTCGGCGGCGGTTTTGCTCTGACCGGAGAGGGCTTCATGCTGCTGTCCACTGTGGCATCCGGCGCGGGTGCGGTCATCAGCAAATTCGTTGCAAAGGGGGAATCCCCCATGATGATTACCGGCTGGCAGCTGTTTTTCGGTGGTGCCGTGCTGCTGCTCGCGGGCATATTCGGCGGCGGGCATTTTACCACTGTGACGCCGAAGGCGGTTGCCCTGCTGGGCTATCTGATTTTCCTTTCGGCAGCGGCGTTCAGCATCTGGACCTGGCTGCTCAAGAAATACCCGGTCGGAAAGGTCACGGTGTACAATTTCCTCGTGCCTGTATTCGGCACGCTGATGTCCGGCATCATCCTGCATGAGACTGTGTTCACCGTGCGCAATATGCTCTCACTTGTGCTCGTCTGTGTCGGCATCGTGCTGGTAAACCGGACGAAAGCAGAGAAAACAGCCTGACAGGACGAAATAAAAACGTCGATGAAACACCCGGTTGCGCGCTGGTTGCTGGCCGCAACCGGGATTTTTTGTTATACTTTTTGCATCAGAATAAAACGGAGGCGGAAGTATGGCACAGATTGTCTCGATTGAAGTAATAGTACAGCTTTTGAATCTGTTCCTCTTGGGCTTGATTGTCTATCTGTTCGTGCTGGTGATCCGGGCGCTGCGGAAATATCTGCGCTCCGGCGAGGTGCGGGAGGAAAAGAAAAAGATCAGGCGCTCGCTCGGCGAAAGCCTGAAGGCGCATCGCGTCGGGTGTAAAATGACACAGGAATTTGTGGCGGAGCGCATCGGTGTGAGCCGTCAGGCGGTGTCCAAATGGGAGCGCGGAGCGTCTGACCCAAATACAGCAAATCTTCTGGCACTGGCAAAACTGTACGGAATCGAGCCGGAGGAGCTTCTGGCGGAAATCCGGAAGGAAACAGAAGAATAAAACAAGCCTGTTCCGGCTGAAAACCGGGACAGGTTTTTTTGTGTAAAAAAATTTTATCAGGCGGGCAACCGCTGCGCCCTGTTTTCCTAGTATAATAGAAAACAGACAAGGGGAGGGATTACCATGCAGGACAACGAGATCATTGCGCTGTATTGGGCGCGTGCGGAAGGCGCAATTGCGGAAACTGCAAAGCGGTATGGATCGTATTGTTACGCGATTGCATGGAACATCCTGCACCGGCAGGAGGACGCAGAGGAGTGTGAAAACGACACCTGGCTTGCCGCATGGAACACCATGCCGCCTGCGCGTCCGCAGAAGCTGGCCACATTTCTGGGAAGGCTGACGCGGAACATTGCACTCGACCGGTACGATTACAACACAGCGCAGAAGCGCGGTGGGGAATTTCCGCTTGTGTTGTCTGAGCTGTCAGAGTGTATTGCCGCAGTGGACAATGTAGAAAAGCAGGCGGAAGCCCAAGAGACAGCGGACTGCATCAGCACATTCCTGCGCACGCAGAGTAAAATCAGCCGCATGGTATTTGTGCGCCGGTATTGGTATGCGGATTCGATTGCGGACATCGCAAAGCGGTTTGGCATGCGCGAGAGCCGTGTAAAATCCATGCTGTTCCGCACCCGGAATAAATTGCGTGATTATCTGGAAGCCGAAGGGGTGATCCTGTGAATGAGAAGGAGTTATTCCGCCGGATTGGCGGACTGGATGACGATTTGATTGCAGAAGCGGCAAACCATCGACGTGTTCCGGTCAGACGTCTTGCGGCAGCAGCCTGCGCTGTATTGATTGTGGCGGCATCCGTGGGGATGTATCGCGCGCAGCAGCGGACACCGTTCGCACTCGAACACTCGACCGGAGATGTCTCGGTGGAGGTGGTCAGCGAATTGCCGGAATATGGGGAATCTGCCTGCCTTGCCTACATGACGGAGGAAGAGCTGGTCACGGACAGTCAAACAGATATTATGCGGGGAACGGTCACAGACATACAGAATGTTCTGGTTTCCTGTGGTGACTGGAGTGGATATCGGGCGGTGATTGAGGTGAAAACAGATTATGTGTACCGCACGTACAGCGGCTGTAAAGCCGGTGATACCGTGTGCCTGCTCGCACCCGGACCGATTCGTATGGAAACACAGAGCATGAGCGGACTTGACACCGTGCGGCAGATTGAGGTCGGCATGGAAGGTATTTTTATAGGCCGTCCATATGGAGAGAATGATGTGGAAGAGCAGGACGGCAGCCGGCTGTACTGGATGGATGTTGCCCGGTACGGGCTGCCCGACGGCATCCGATATGCTTTCCTACAGACAGACAGCGGCCTGCTGTTCGACCGGGATGCCTATCCGTCGTTTTCCGATGCACAGACGCTGGATGAGGTCGCGGAAGGCCTTGAAAAGCTGATTTCACCGTAACAAACAGAGACAAAACGAGCCAGCCTTTTTCAGGCTGGCTCGCTGCATGCAGAAATCAGGTTTTCAGTTTGCGGTACACTGTCCGGTACATCGTTGTGAAACACGCAACACCGCCGAGCAGGTTGGAAATCGGTTCGGCGAGGAAGACGCCGTATACACCTAAACCGCAGACATGCGGCAAAATCAGCGTCAGCGGGATGACGACAATGCCCTTGCGGAAGATGGAAAAGAAAATCGCATGGCGCGACTTGCCGAGCGCGGTGAATACTGCCTGCCCGGAAAATTGCAGTGCCATCAGGAAAAAGCCGAAGAAGTACACATGCATCGCGGGCACGCCTGCGGCAGTCAGTGCCGGATCGGTGTTGAAAATATGGATGAAAAAGTGGGGGAACAGCGAAATAATGCCCCAGACCGCGAGGGAATAGACAATCAGCGTGATGGACATGAACCGGATGGCCTGCCGCACGCGCGCGTGTAGTGCAGCGCCGTAATTGAAGCTGATGACCGGCTGTGCGCTGCCGGAAATGCCGTTGATCGGCAGCATGATGATCTCACGCACCGAGTTGAGCACGGTCATGACACCGACATACAGATCGCCGCCGAAAAATTGCAGCGAACTGTTGCAGGCAACCTGTACAAGGCTGTTGGTCACGCTCATCGTGAAGCCTGCCAGACCGAGCGTGAGGATTTTTTTCACGCGTGCCGCCTGTAAGCGCAGATGCTTCCGGCGCAGGCGCAGCAGCGTGCGCGGGCCGGTCAGGAAACGCATCGTCCACAGCGCCGCGGCAAACTGGGAAAGAACTGTCGCACAGGCTGCGCCGCGCACACCCATGTGCAGGGCAAAAATGAAAATCGGGTCGAGAATCAGGTTGAGCACGGCCCCGATGATGACAGTCAGCATGCCGGTGCGGCCAAAGCCCTGCGCATTGATGAAGTTGTTCATGCCGAGCGACAGCATGACGAATACATTGCCGATTAAATAAATTGTAATATAGGACATCGCATAGGGGAGCGTGACACTGCTTGCACCCAGTGCGAGCAGCAGCGGACGGCGCACCAGCAGGCCGAGAACGGTCAGCCCGAAGCCGAAGCACAGCAGCAGCGTCAGGCAGTTGCCCATAATGCCCTCGGCTTCTTCCTCCTGCCCAGCGCCGCGCTGCATGGAAAACAGCGGCGCGCCGCCCATGCCGATCAGATTGGCAAAAGCAACCACCATCGTGATGACAGGGAAGCACACGCCCAGGCCGGTGAGTGCATTGGTCGCGTCTGCACCGATGCGGCCGATATAGATGCGGTCAACGATGTTATACAGCACGTTGACCAGCTGTG
>CALYTA010000053.1 GCA_945486175.1 uncultured Clostridia bacterium
CAAGTCCGGTTGCAAGATCGCAGACCTCATCCGACGTCCCGAGCTGGGGTATGACATGCTGGCGCCGTTTGACCCGGAGCGCCCGGCGCTGCCGGACGTCATACGGGAACAGGTTGAGATCCGCATTAAGTATGAGGGCTACATCCGACGTCAGCTGCATGACGTCGAGCAGTTTCGCAAGCTGGAGAGCAGGCCTCTTCCGCAGGACATCGATTACAATGAAATCACTTCCCTGCGCCTGGAAGCGCGGCAGAAGCTGCAAAAAATCCGTCCGCTGAACTTTGGTCAGGCGTCGCGCATTTCCGGCGTCAGCCCGGCGGACATCACCGCACTGATGATTGTCACCGAAGCGATGGAAAAGGAGAAACGCAACCATGAATGAATTGCTGAAAACCGGCTTTTCCGAGATGGGGCTGGCGGTTTCCGACGCGCAGCTGGCACAGCTGAACGATTTCACGGCGCGCATGCTGGAGACCAATAAAGTGATGAATCTGACCGGCATCACCGAGCCGGAGGAAATCGCGACCAAGCACCTGCTCGACTGCGCTTCCCTGCTCACTGCCGCGGATTTTTCCAAAAAATCCGTCGTCGATGTCGGCTGCGGCGCGGGATTTCCCGGCATGCCGCTGCACATTCTGTGCCCCGACTGTGAGCTGACACTGCTCGATTCGCTGCGCAAGCGCATTGTTTTCCTTCAGTCGTGCATTGACGGCATGGGATTGACGCATATTGAAGCAGTACATGCGCGCGCGGAGGAATTTGCCGCGAAGCACCGCGAGAGCTATGATTTTGCGGTTTCCCGCGCTGTCGCGCAGCTGAATGTGCTGGCGGAGCTGTCGCTCCCGCTGGTCAAGCCGGGCGGCATGTTTATCGCGATGAAGGGCAAGGACAGCGACGAAGAGCTTGCGGCGGCGAAAAAGGCGATTGCCGCGCTGGGCGGCGAGGCGCCGCGCTGTGTGGATTACACCATTCCGCATACGGATATTACGCACCGTCTGGTGCTGATTCGCAAGAAAAAGCCCACACCGAAGCAGTATCCGCGCCCGTTCCGCAAGATTTCAGCGAACCCGCTGTAATACCGTTCCCCGTTCATGTTTCACGTGAAACATGGGCGGGGATTTGTAATTTATGGAAATAAATGGAAAATATGGCGTTTCACGTGAAACATTGCCCGGTTCGGACAGTGTCGGGGATCGAACGGCATTCACACAGACAATCCGTCGATGTTTCACGTGAAACATCACAACATATCACAAAATACACACAAATAAACCACGCCGCGAGGTTGTTTCACGTGAAACATCGTGCTATAATAGAGAGGCGAAATGATTGGGCGGTTGTACCGGTTCTTCCGGCATTTTGCCCCGTTTGCATGCGTTTCGCAGTTATTGTTATCCGGAAAGGAAAGCCACGTATGGGAAAAATCATTGCGTTTGCAAATCAAAAGGGCGGCGTCGGCAAGACCACCACAGCCGTCAATCTTGCAGCTTCGCTCGCGGAACAGGGGAAAAAGGTTCTCGTGTGCGACTTCGATCCGCAGGGCAATGCGACTTCCGGATTTGGCATCGATCCCCGTTCCCTCAAAACCAGCGTGTATGAACTCACGGTCTGTGACGCGCCGGTTGAGGAAGGCATCATCAAAACCAAATGGGTGGATGTCATCGGCGCGAATGTCAACCTCGCCGGTGCCGAAATCGATTTGATTGAACTTGACCGCCGGGAATACCGTTTGAAAATGGTGCTCGACCAGATCCGTGATGATTACGATTATATTTTTATCGACTGTCCCCCGTCACTCGGATTGCTGACACTCAATTCGCTGTGTGCCGCGGATTCATTCCTCGTGCCGCTGCAGTGTGAGTATTATGCACTCGAGGGTCTGACCCAGCTCATGACTACCGTCCGCGCCGTACAGCGCGGCCTGAATCAGGGCATTAAGATGGAGGGCGTCCTGCTGACGATGTTTGACGGCCGCACCAACCTGTCCATTCAGGTGGTCGAAGAGGTCAAGCGCCACTTTGGCAAAAAGGTGTTTGCGACCGTTGTGCCGCGCAACGTGCGCCTGTCTGAGGCGCCGAGCCACGGCGAACCGATTACCGCTTATGACCGCTACTGCCGCGGAGCCGAGGCGTATATGGCGCTGGCACAGGAATTTTTGCGCAGAAATGAAGCGTAAGGAGGGAGAGGCGCATGGCAAATAAAAGTTTGGGACGCGGGCTGTCCGCCCTGTTCGGTGAGGAAAACCTTGACCCGGCAATTCCGCCGACGAGCGCGGAACCGGTCAAGCCGAAAAACGGCTTCCGCAATATCCCGCTGCGGCGCATTGAACCCAACCGCGCACAGCCGCGCCGTGAGTTCGATGAGAAGTCGCTGCAGGAGCTGGAAAACAGCATCCGCATCCATGGCGTGCTCGCGCCCATTACCGTCCGCCAGGGAGACAACGGGTATTACCAGATTGTCGCAGGGGAACGCCGCTGGCGCGCCGCCAGACGCGCCGGGCTGGATACCATCCCGGCAATGGTCATCGATGCCGATGACCGCACCATGATGGAGCTTGCGCTCATCGAGAACTTGCAGCGCGAGGATCTCAATCCGCTGGAAGAGGCAGAAGGCTACCGCGCCCTGATCGACCAGTTCGGCCTGAAGCAGGATACGGTGGCAGAGCGCGTCGGACGTTCGCGCTCCGCAGTTGCCAACAGCCTGCGCCTGCTGTCGCTCAGCGATGAGGTGCGCAGCATGGTCATTGACGGCAAGCTGTCCAGCGGACATGCACGGGCTGTGCTCTCCGTACAGGAGGAGTCCAAACGGCTCGCCGCGGCGAAGACAATGGCAGATACCGGCATGTCTGTGCGGCAGGCAGAGGCATATGCAAAAAAGCTGAATAAGCCCGCACAGGACGACAAGCCTGCACCCGTGCCGAAGGAGTTCCAGCCGGATTATTATGCTGAATTGCAGCGCAAGCTGGAGGGCGCACTCGGACGCCGTGTGCACATCGAAAACAAAAAGAACAAGGGACGGATTGAGCTGGAATATTACGGCGACGACGATCTGGAACGGCTGGTCAGCGCGCTGGCGGCTGTGATCCTTTGATGGAGGATTGCCATGAGTGAAGAAAAAAATAAGCAGAATCCTGGACCGGAAAAAGCAGAGGATGATGTAACGATATATGAGGAAGCGGTGTCCATTGACCGCAGCAGGCAGAAGAGCCGCAAGGTATTTGTCTTTTACATCATCGGCCTGTTCTGTGTGGCGCTGGCGCTGATCCTGCTCAGCTATGTGATGCAGGCACATGCCAACCAGCAGCTCGAGGATCTGGGCGCACAGCTGACGGAGCAGACCGATGCCGCTGCCGGCGCAAAGGCAAAGGCGGATCAGATGCAGGCGACCATCGACGCGATGCAGAAGCAGCTGGATGAGAACCAGAAGGAATCCGACCTGCTGAACCAGACCATCGATGGACAGAAGAAGTCGATTGATGCACTCGACCTGCTGTGGCAGCTGGAGCGCGCCTGGCAGGAGGAGGATACCGAGACTGCAGTCAGCCTCATTGGGAAGATGGACAAGACGTATACGCGCGCTGTCCTGACTGACCAGACAAAGGAACCGCTCACCGGTGAAGCGGCAGCGGAATACGCTGAAATCTGTGCCGATCTGGGCGTATAGGCGTATAAATACCAGTCAATTCCATCGGGGCGCCTATGCGTTTCCGATTTGATAGAAAGGAACATGAAACGTGTTAGATGTAAAGTTTATCCGTGAAAACGTGGAAAAGTGTAAGACGCGCCTTGCCTTGCGCGGCAAGAGCTACGACGAGGAAATCGACGCGGTTCTGGCGCTTGACCAGCAGCGCCGCGACATCATCGGCAAGGTTGAGTCGATGAAGGCGGAGCAGAATAAAGTATCCAAGTCCATCCCGAAGCTGAAGAAGGCAGGCGAGGACGTCACCGCAGTTCTGGCGGAGATGAAGGAGCTGAGCCAGGGCATCAAGGAGCTGGACGCACAGCGCACGGAGGTCGAGGAAAAGCTGCATGATACGCTGCTGACCATCCCGAATGTACCGGCTGACCAGGTACCGGAGGGTGTGGATGACACCTGCAATCCGGAGCTGCGCCGCTGGAGCGAGCCGAGACAGTTCGACTTCGAGCCGAAGGCACATTGGGATATCGGCAAGGAACTTGGCATTCTCGACCCGGAGACCGCTGCAAAGGTCACCGGCAGCCGCTTCCATTTCTATAAGGGCATGGGCGCACGCCTGGAGCGCGCTGTCATCAACTACTTCCTCAATACCCACACCGAAAACGGCTATACCGAGATTCTGCCGCCGTTTATCGCAAACGCTGCTTCGATGACCGGCACAGGCCAGCTGCCGAAGTTTGCGGAGGATATGTACCATCTGGAAAACACCGACCAGTACCTCATTCCGACGGCAGAGGTACCGGTAACCAATATGTACCGCGATGATATCATTCCGGCAGAGCAGCTGCCGATCCGCTATGCGGCTTATTCCGCCTGCTTCCGCGGCGAAGCGGGTGCAGCGGGACGCGATGCGCGCGGCCTGATCCGCCAGCACCAGTTCAACAAGGTCGAGCTGGTCAACTTCACCGCACCGGAGGATTCGTGGAATCAGCTGGAGAACCTGACCAATGAGGCAGAGCGCGTGCTGCAGGGCCTTGGCCTGCCGTACCGTGTCGTCATGCTGTGCACCGGCGACGTCGGCTTCAGCTCCGCCTGCACCTATGACATCGAGGTCTGGATGCCGTCCTATGGCCGCTATGTCGAGATTTCTTCCTGCTCGAACTTCCTCGATTACCAGGCGCGCCGTGCAAACATCCGCTGCCGCAACGAGAAGGGCAAGCCGCAGTATGCGCACACCCTGAACGGCTCCGGCGTTGCTGTCGGACGCACCGTTGCCGCGATTCTGGAGAACTACCAGAATGCAGACGGTTCGGTTACCATCCCGGAGGCGCTGCGCGGCTTCATGGGCACCGATGTCATCGGCAAGTAAACATTGCTTCTGAACAAAACAGAAGGCAGCATCCTGCGGGATGCTGCCTTTTTTTACTGTCCGGCATTGTTCATGTTGTTGGCGGTCAGTTCGATATAGTAAAAGACCAGCGGATTGACATTGCCGGTGACCGGCAGGCCGAACAGCTGCTGGAAGGCCATGACTGCATCGCGTGTCATTTCGCCGTAATAGCCGGTTTGTGGAATCGGCGTGATCTGCGGATATTCCTCCGCAATGCGGTTGAGCCAGCCCTGCAAGCGGGATACATCCTCCGAACGTGAGCCGAGGACAAGCGTCTGGGTCGGCGGCGGCACGACGGCTCTTCCGTCATTCGGCGGCTGCTGCCATTTGATTTCTTCATAGGCATTGAGCAGTGCCGACCAGGTATTTGCCCCGACAATGCCGTCCGGCGTCAGCCCGGCATAGTTCTGGAATGCGATCACGGCATTTTTTGTGTCCGGCTCGAAGATGCCGTCGACTGCGATGACAGGCACTTCGTCGTTATACAGGCCGACGGCGGACAGGAAGAACTGGAGCAGGCGGATTGCATCGCCGCGCATGCCCTCGCTGAGTGTATAGGGCAGCTCGCGCGAGACATCCTGCAGCGTGACGCCTTCGGCATTCAGCTCTGCCAGCCGGAGCACGGCATTGTAGACCGAGGTGATCTGGTACCAGGTGGCAGGCCCGACAATGCCATCCGGCGTCAGGTTGAAAATGCGCTGGAATTCCTTGACGGCGTTTTCTGTGTTGAGGTCAAACACGCCGTTGACCGGATAGATTTTCGGGATGGCGGGATAGTTGTTGGAAATGCGGTTGAGGCGCTGCTGCATGATTTCTACGCCGACTTCAACATCACCCAGCCGCAGCGGATGGCCGGGATAGGACTGGATCAGCGGCCGGATGGGCGCGGTGCGGATATCCAGATTATCCCCGTAATAGTGTGTCAGGATTTCATACGGCGTCATGCCCTGTTCCGCAAGGTCAACCGTACCCCACTGGCTCAGGCCCTCGCACTGGACGCGCCTGCCGTCACAATAGGCGGCGAACAATGGCTGCACATAGCCCGGACGCGCCAGATACTGGTCAAAGATTTCATTGACAATGTTTGCGACATTGCCGAAAATATCGCGGTTGTTGACAAACGCCTGGTCATAGGCGGTGGAATTGGTAATATCGAAATCATAGCCGCGCGAGCGGTACCATTCGGTATAGATGCGGTTGAGTGCGAATGAAATCTCCGCATAAATGTTGGCGCGCAGGGCATTTTCCGGCCAGGTCGGATACAGCTCGCTGGACGCGACATTCTGGATGTATTCCAGAAAGGGCACCGTGACATTGGGCGCGGGATCATCCGGCCGCCCGAGATGCACCGTGATGGTTTCAGGAATATAGGGGAAATCCGGCATTCACTTTACCCCCGATCCGGTCGGGCCCAGCTCGGCACTGTTGATGATGAGCTTTTTGCGCTGTTCCTCAACGGAGCGCGGCGGTGTCATGACTACAGGAAGGGTAGTTGGGATGCCGGAAAACATGGCCACATCGAGCACGGTCACCGGGCGGTAATCGGGATGGTCGATATCGACGCGGTAGGTGGCAAACGGCGGCACAGCCTCCGGGGAAGTGTTTTCGAGCGATGGTGTTTCCAGTTCAATGGGGGGCGTGGAGCCGCTCATATCAGTGCGTTCGGTGATACAGGGTTGCAGGACGCCGTTTGCATCCGGGCAGTATACCGTGACAGTTGCGCCCACGACGGGGAGAGCGCCGCGTGCCGCGCGTGTCTGTACAATCAGGGTGCCGGTTGGCATAATTACTCCGCTCCTTTCCTGTTCCCGCAGGGGAACATGGCATTGTATGCGGGTGCGGAGAAAATGAGAAGTAAAAAGCACCGTCCGAAGGGACGGTGCGCTGCATTATCCTGCGTCACAATAGGCAATTGTTGACCCGATCTGTGATATCTGGTATGCTGATTATGGGCACACCATAACGGTAGGCGGTTCGCGTCCT
>CALYTA010000054.1 GCA_945486175.1 uncultured Clostridia bacterium
TCATTACGAGTGAGCTGCTCTACCCCTGAGCCACATTAGCATCTGGATGGTATTCTAACACATTCACTCTGCTTCGTCAAGCACAATCGCAAAAAATTTTTTTGATAATTCCCGAAATTTTTCCTTGACAAGCCCCGCAAAAACGATATAATAAAAAGGTATCCTTGCTCACACACAAGGGTGTGGGCCAAAGTCCAAAAGGAGGTGCTGAAATTGGCAAAGGTAAATGGTAAGTACGAGACAATTTTCATTGTCAACCCGAATCTCGGTGAGGAAGCAATCGCTGCAATCGTTGAGAAGTTCAAGACTCTGATCGAAAAGAACGGTACCATCGAGTCCGTTGACGACTGGGGCAAGCGCAGAATGGCGTATGAGATCAATGACCTGCGTGAAGGTTATTACACTCTGATCCAGTTCGAGTCCGCGCCGTCTTTCCCGGCTGAGCTTGACCGTATCTACAAGATCACCGATGGCGTTATGCGTTCCATCATTATTTCCAGAGACTAAGGCTGGTGAAGGAATATGCTGAATAAGGCAATTCTGATGGGCCGCTTAACCCGCGACCCGGAGCTTCGTTACACCCCGAATGGTAATGTCCCGGTTGTTACGTTCACACTGGCAGTTGACCGCAATTACGGCGGCAACGGCAGAGAGCGCCAGACCGACTTTATCGACATCGTTGCCTGGAGACGCCAGGCGGAATTCGTTTCGCAGTGGTTCACCAAGGGCATGATGGCAATCGTGGTGGGAAGCATCCAGTCCAGACGCTGGCAAGACAAAAACGGAAACAATCGCACGTCGATTGAAGTTGTTGCGGATGAGATCCAGTTTGGTGAAACCAAAAAGTCCCGCGAGTCCAATATGGGCTACCAGGGCGGATATCAGGATTCCTATTCCCCCGCTCCGCAGCAGGCCCCGGCATCGCGCCCCGCGCCGAGCTTCGACATGCCCGCAGGCGACTCGGATTTCAGCGAGATTTCCGATGACGACGGCGAAGTTCCGTTCTGATTACCGAATAAGGAGGTTACGACAATGGCTGAAGAAAAAAGAGAATATCGCCCTAACCGCGGCGGCCGCCGCCGCAGAAAGGTTTGCTCTTTCTGCGTAGACAAGGTTGAGGCTATTGATTATAAGGATGTTGCAAAGCTCAAGAGATACATGTCTGAGCGCGGCAAGATTCTGCCCCGCAGAATGACCGGCACCTGTGCCCTGCATCAGCGCCAGCTGACCGAGGCAATCAAGCGTGCCCGCCACATCGCTCTGCTGCCCTACACTGCAGAGTAATTTTTCTCAAAAACAGGATACCAAAGAAGACGTGTCAGTTTTGATGCGTCTTTTTTTGTTGTGTAAAAAACGGCGCTCTCTGCTTTGTGCAGGGGGCGCCGTCCTGTTCTGTCAGGCTTGTCTTTTTAATTATTTCTTTGGTGCATTTTCGTCCACAGCCTTCACTGCATTTTTTGTGGAGGAAAGCGTATGCGCACTCGATGTGACTGTATTCACTGTGCGGAAAATACCGTTCTGGATCTCAAATACATTCCAGTACCGGTTGTCTTCCGATGCAGTGGAATCGATGTTGTAATCACCGATCAGGTTGTCGCCATTGTATACCTTGACATTCGCGCCGGAAGCCGGGAGCGAACCGGAGGACGAATAGCGGTAAACATAGTAGTTATAGCTTCCGTCTGTGTCCGCTTTGAAGGTAATGGTTTCCGGGCCATAGCTCGTGGTGTCATCGAGATCCAGATTGGCAATTTCCTCGCCGTTTCCATCATATGCCGATTTGTCGCTGAAATAGACATGGAAGGAAGTTCCATCTCCTGCCGTTCCTTGCAGATGGGAATCCAGATCAGACGGCGACTCGCCCCAGGTCAGGACAACACGATACGAATCACTGGATAAGACCGGCGACAGCGAGCCGTTGACTGTAATAGCCTCACCGCCCTGTACCAGTACCTCCGTATAGCTGGTCGTATAATTTTCCAGCGACATCTCGAAGGTATAATAACCGGCATCCAGTTCAAGCGAATATTTGCCGCTGCCATCTGTTGACATGCTGGCAACGACGATGCCATCCTTGTTGTAACCGCTGTGGATATCGATCTGTACGCCAGACAGGGACTGTCCGCTGGTTGCACTGACCACTGTGCCGCTGACACTGCCATAGCCAGCCCTGACAAGCACGACATCGCGCACGCTCGTGGTATTCCGCGTAATCTCCTGCGAAGCGGCGTACTCTACATAACCTTCTGCATTCACACGGAGGACATAGGTTTCGGTATCCAGCTCCAGCGTATATGTTCCATCAGATCCCGTCGTTGTCTGGTCGATTTTCTCTCCGTCCAGATAAGCGGCGACCTCTGCCCCGCGGACTGCATTGCCTGCGACATTTGTGACGGTTCCCGTTACAGTGCCCTTGTCGTAGATTTCTTCCTCGTCAAAGGCACGCTTGATGATCTGGATATCCGAGCTGGACAGATCCATCTTCCTTGCCGCCTTAAGGACATTGCGGCGGACAGTGTAAAACTCCGAATTGGCATCATAGCCCATGCTCATGGACTTATACCACAGTTTGGTCAGCGTCGATTTCGACATGCCGTACTTTTCCATCAGATAGGCAGCATGGTAGACCAGTGCGGAATTGGTGTGCTCCTCCTCATTCTGCGCATAGAAGCTGCTGCTCAACTTGTCCGGTGCATTGTGCGCGGTGGGATTCGCCGCATCTCTGCCATACCGTTCATAATCCTGTCCGCTCAGCCAGTGTTCTCCGATCTGCCAGTCTCCTTCGATCAGGCATCCGAAAATATCCGCATAGCCCTCGTTGATCGCGCCGGTAATGGTATTGTCATACGGCAGCCTGCCTGCTATGTACTGGAATACACCGTGTGTGAACTCATGTCCCACAATGTCCATCGAGGACGCCGGTGTCGTGCTGGAGGAAATTTTGTCGTTGTCAAAGAACGTAAAGCCGGAACCATTCCATTGGGCATTGTCCTTAGACATATCGCCGTGAACTGCGATATCTAATTTCATGCCCCGGTTATCGACGGACGTCCGGTTCAGCGTGGACTGATACCAGTCATAGACCTTGATCATGTTGGTATAGGCAGAAACCGCTGTCTCATCTCCCCAGTGATTGATTTCACTGCCGATACGGAAGTCGATGAACAGGTTCTGCGTATACATCTGGATATTGCGCCCCAGATCCTGCATGTAGAAGAAGAACATATCTGTCCAGGTAAACGCAACCGGGAACGAAACCTTTGTGCCGGTTTCAGTTTTGCCGCTGCCGGTCTTGGATTCGGCTTCCATGATATTGGTATCGCTGTATACAATGGTGCCGTCTGCCGCGTTGACAAAAACAGTTTCATCCACATAGGTTCCACTGCTGTCCTGTCCCGAAACACGGACAGCATATGCCAGCACCGGTGCATCTGCACATGCACCCAGTGCATAAATCATCTGTTCGGTCGCATCGGGATCTGCTGCACAGTCGCCGCCATACTGCTGCACCGCAGCAGCCTCGGCATCTACCTGCGTGACCGCCGGTGTCAGGGAAACATCCGCCAGCTGTGCGGAGGCACAGATCCCTGCGCTCAGCGAATCGGTCTCACCGTTTTCATCCGCCGAAACCGTCACCCGGAGACCATAGACGGGATAGCCCTCATATACCTGGTCAAAGGTATATTCCGCGCCGTATTCATCCTTTGAAATCGAAAGCGGCTGCATCTCCTCGCGCGCATTTGCCAGGCCGAGGATGGTGTGCACGCTCTGGATTGCGTCCAGCGCATCGTCCACATTTTCCACAGAGAGATCGGTAAATTTACCTTCAATGGAAACGACCTGCGTCTCATCCTCATTGTAGAGAATCTCTGCCTGGCTGTTGTTCATGTTCTGAATATCAACAACCGAATTGTTGGGGATTTCATCAATGCTGCGTGTATTTTTATGTATAACGGTCAGATCAAAGGAAACAGCCTGCTTTTTGCCGCCCTTCTCTGCCGTCGCAGTAAGCGCAACCTGTGCATTCTGCGCATCCGGACGGGCAACCGTGCCGTCCGCCGCAATCACATCAGGTGCACTGCTGCTCCACGAAACCGCAACGCCATCCGCCTGTTCCACCGATGTCGGCAGCGCAATATTCCCGGTGACAGAATCCGCATAATCGCCGTCCTGATAACCGACAGCAACCTGTCTGACTGCATATGCAACTGCTGCGCTGTCTTCATCATCTTCAATCCAGTCCGCATACAGTGTGGTATCCTTTTTGACTATCTCTTCGTCGAACAGGAACGTGCTGCTGTATTCCGTGTCAGTATACCAGCCCAGCAGAACCCAGCCGTCCCGTGTCGGGTCATCCGGTCTGCTGACCGTCGTGCCGCGCTGTACCTGCACGCTGCTCACAGCGCTGCCGCCGTTGGATTCAAACGATACTGTGACATTGCCGGTGGCAAAACTCTTCAGCATGGCAGCTGCTTCTGCTCGGGTTGCCGTTCCCTTGGGTTTGAGCATCACGCCATCCGCAGTCTTTGTACCGTTCAGAATGCCGTTCTGTGTTGCCCAGAGCAATGCATCCTTTGCCCAGCCGGAAGCGGTTTCCCCATCCGGGAACTTGCTCAGAGAACCGGATACAGCCGGCTTGCCTGTATATGCATACAGGAACTGTGCAAATTCCTGGCGGCTGACCTTTGTCTTCGGATTAAAATGTCCATTCCCGTCGCCGGAGGTCACGCCATTGGCACTTGCCCACTGCACGGCATCATAATACCATGTGCCCTGCGCGACATCGGAAAAAGCAGTTTCGCCCGAAACAACAGGCTTTCCCTCATAGCTGTACAGAATCTGCACAACCATCGCGCGGTCCAGCGTGGACTTCGGAGCAAATGTCGTGTCACTGGTTCCTGTCATCAAACCCTCTTCATAGACGAACTGCACGTATGGATAAAACCAGTCGCTCTCTCTGACATCCGTAAACGGTGTTGCATCTGCCTGCTTTGTTTTTTCCGTCGCCAGTGCCCCCGGCAGTACTGAAACCAGCATGCACAGAGACAGCAGAAAACTCAGCGCTCTTTTTTTCATATTTTCACTCCTTTTTCAGCACATACCGCGCCTCCCTTCACAGCGCTTTGTGCCATTTTCACCATTATATCATTTAAAACGACAGCTTGTAAAGCAAAGTTGCACAACCTACCCCGTCCTGCAGACTCCGTCAGAACTTTTTTTGAATAGCCGTTTTATCTGGTGCACACAAAAAGGCCGCCCTGCTTTCGCAGGACGGCCTGAATGCATATCAGCCACCAGCAGACTGTATGCCAAACAGAAAATGCGTAGGGTCTTTAAGCAGCAGGTTTTTCTGCGGCCCTTCGCTCATAAGCCGCATTCTCAACGAACTGGCTGCCGACCAAACCCGGTGAACTCTCAAATTCAAAGGTGTTGAGCGTTGTAAAGGCACCATTCCGGTCAATGGAAAATACATTCCATACCGTACCCGCCTTATTTGTGGGCACTTCATATGTCGCGATAAGAGAATTGCCCTTCATGACCTTTACAATTGCACCGGACTTCGCCAGATTATATGCATCCTCTTCGCCGCTTTCCGCATACCTGTCGCTGTAATTATGTACAGAATATGTGAATCCATCGAGTGATGCAAAATCTGTAACAGTGATTGTTTCCGGGCCATAGGACGAGGTATCATCGACATCCAGATTTGCGTAGTCGCAGGTCATATCCGAGTAATATACATGGACACTGCTCCCGCCGTCCAGTGTATCTGCCCGCAGATGCGAATCCAAATCTGAAGGCTCCTCGCCCCATTCCAGAATGACACGATAGGTATTCTCTCCGACTTCTGTACTGATCGGAATATCGCCCAGATTGACACAGGCATTCCGTATAATTTTGCACTTTGTATAGCTTGTGATGAAGCGCACGCCATTCAGCTCGCCGTTTACCTCAATCACATACTCTCCCGCCGGAAGGTCAAAGCTGAACGAGCCATCGGAATCCGAATTGGCGGAATAAACGACTTCTCCGTCCTCGGTCTTCTCATGGACTTTGTAGGAAACCTCAAGTCCGGAGCCTGTAGCAGCGTCAACAAACCGTCCGGTGGCATTTCCGTCCGCTGTCGCACGCGCAATCGCTTCTTCCACTGCGGCATCCGCATTCACCATGTGATAGGTGGTATCATCGCCGGACACATACGCCTTGACATCTGTATTGGCGGTTTTCACAACAATATCCTTAACCTCTGCCGCGGAAAAATCTTTATTGACAGACCATACCATGGAAGCAATGCCGGTTACAACCGGAGCTGCCATAGACGTGCCGCTCTTTTCGTCATAGCTGCCTACGACCGTGCTGAAAACGTTTTCACCGGGAGCCGCAACCGTAATATGGCTGCCATAGTTCGAGGTCTGGCGCAGGCGATACGTGCCATCGGACAACGGCATATTGACCGATGCGACGACGATTACATGATCCCGGACAGCCTTGGACGAATTTTCCTCCGTCAGCGTGCAGAATGTGCCGTTATGCAGGGAATCAACGCAATCATTTCCCGCTGCCTGCACAATCATAAATTCATCCGTGACATTGTCAGTCAGATTTTTAATCGTGTCAACAGCCAGCTGTGCCGTGGCATCGTAATTGCTCTGGCTATAGTATCCACCATTTGAATCGTTGACAACCTTCACGCCCGATTCTACCAGACGGGTAATTCCCGCAAGGATATTAGAAGAAGCCGTCCTGTCACTTCCCTGATACGCGTCATAGTTATACAGCTGGCAATTCCATACCATGCCGGTAATACCGGTTTGGTTATTTGCCGTCGCGCCGATTATGCCTGCAACGTGTGTACCATGGCCTTCCGCAACATTGTCACTCATTGTCTGCGTGATATCCAAGTCCTCGTGCGCGGTATCAACGCCGCCGTCAACCAGTCCGACTTTTATATTATTAAACACGGAATTATGGCTCCATGCCGAAGGCGCATGCACCGCTTCCGCCCA
>CALYTA010000055.1 GCA_945486175.1 uncultured Clostridia bacterium
GTCCTGTGCCATCAGACGCGTCATCTGGTAGCAGCCGCTCAGGCCGCTGGACAGCATGATGGCAATGGCATGGGTGTAGCCATCCTCCCGGATTTTCCGGAAGGTATCCGCGAGCACGGCGCCGGATGGCAGCGAGGTTTTGGGCATTTCCGTCACCAGCCTGCGGTAAACTTCGTCGGGGGTGATATCCACGCCGTCCTGAAACGATCCATCTGAAAATGTAATTGTATAGGGAACCGTATAAATCGGATACCTCTGCGCCCATTCAGCCGAAAGGTCTGCGCCGGAATCCGTAATCAGTGCGATTTTATCCGATTGCATGCATTCGTTCTTCCTTTCCCGACAGCCGCAGAGTGTTTCCCCCCAGCGCTGTTCGCTCAGTTAATTTTTCGTTAAGTGTAATTATATCACAGCCATCCGCAAATGCAACCGACAAATATACGGTTTATGGCCTCAGTGTCCGGCAAATCATATCGACCAGCATGGTCCACGGAATCTGGCGTTCGTGCTCCTGACAGGCAAACATATGTGCTGCCGCCTGCCCGAACAGGGCAGATACAACGGTATATTCACAAAAGCTGTCATCCAGGCTGGGGTCAATTTCTCCGCTGATGCGTCCGGCAGAGAATGCGCGCGCTTCCGCCTGTTTCATGCGGGAAAACACCATGCTCATATCTTCCTGTCCGCGCGCCCGGATTTCCTCGCGCTGTTCGGGTGCCATGGAAGCAACCAGCATGGACAGGGCAGCAAACGGCACATCGCCGTCCAGCTCGCCAAAAAACCGCTCCAGTGTCTGCCGGAACGACAGGGTTTCATCTGCGGACTGCTCAAACCGGTTCATAACTCCATCCAGCGCATAAAAAATTGCGCCGGATAAAATCTCCTCTTTGGAGGAAAAATATTCATAGAGCGTGCCTTTGCCCATGCCTGCGGCAGTGGCAATATCCTGTACCTTAATGCTGGAAAACCGCCTGCCATCCTTTGCGAGGGCAAACAGGCCCTGAAATGCGGCAATTTCCTTTGGAGAATATTTTTTCTCTCTCTCAGCCATCCAGATCATCCTCCCCAACATCGATTTTCCGCATGGTCTCCCGACGGTTAAACAGATCATAGATAATCGGCACGACAATCAGCGTCAGTACGGTTGCATAGGTCAGGCCGCCGATGACGACAATCGCCATTGCCTGTCCCATCTCACCGCCTGTGCCGAGGCCCATTGCCATTGTGGACATGGCGAGAATGGTCGTCAGCGCAGTCATCAGAATCGGACGGATACGCATTTTTCCTGCCGCCACCAATGCCTCGCGCTTGGACATGCCGTCCATCCGCAGGTCATTGACACAGCTGACGAACACAATGCCGTTGTTGACGACAACGCCCGCCAGAATAATGAAGCCGAGCATCGCCAGAACCGAAATCTCCTGCCCCGTAATCAGCAGGGCGAGCAGACCGCCGGTGAAGGCGAGCGGCATGGTGAACATAACGATAAACGGGCTGAGCAGACTCTGGAACTGCGCGACCATAATCAGATAGATGAAGACAATTGCGAGCAGCAGCATGAGTACAAGATCCTTCATCGTTTCATTGATGGTCTGATTTTCGCCCGTGATTTCCGCGCGGATGCCGTCCGGCAAATCGTAGTTGTCCAGCATGGCCTGTACCTCGCGGCTGACCAGCGTGATGTTGTGGTCATCATCGACCGCCGCAGTGACCGACATCGTGCGTTCGTTGTTGACACGGCTGATCGAGGTCGGTGCGCGGCCTTCGCTCTGCGACGCAATGGTATCCAGCGGAACTTCAGTCTTTTCCCCGGTCGCGGAATCGGTCGAAGTGACGGTCTGCTTCATAATATTTTCCGCTGTTACCGTCGACGGCTTGACGACAACCACCGGAAGCTCCTCCTGTCCGACCTTGAGCGTCGTAGAGGTGACCTCATTGGTCAGATCAGAAGCAAGAGAGGTGTAAACCTGCGCAACTGTCAGGCCCTTGCGCATTGCCTCATCCTTGTTGACCGTGATGATCTTCTGCATATCCGGGTCTTCATTGCCGTCGGAAATTTCCTCCAGGCCTTCGATGCTTTCCAGCTCTTTGGCCAGGCCTTCACAGGTATCCTGCAGCGCATCCATATCGTCGCCGTAAACGTCAATCTGTACGCCGGATCCGGTCAGCGAGCTCATATCCATCGTGGATTCCGATACGGACATCTCACAGTTGATTCCCTTTGTCTGTTCCATAATCTGGTCGGCAATCGCGGCATTGTCCGCCTTTTCATCCAACAGAATATAGAATGTCGCAGTATCGCCGCTGTCTGAGCCAAGCGACAGCATACCGCCTCCGCTGCGCATGCCGCCGACCGTCTGGACGCCTTCAATGCCCTGTATCGCTTGCATTGCCTTGTCAATCGTGGCTTCCGCTGTGACGTCATCGGTATCCTCCGGCAGCGTCAGCGTCGCGCTCATCTGCTCCGATGACATTTTCGGGATAAACGTCATGCCCATACGCGTGGTCATGACGCACGCGAACAGGAACAGCGCGAGAGCAGCGCTGAGCGTCACCGCGCGGTGGGACAGGCACCAGCGCAGGAAGATTTCATATTTTCCGACCAGCCAGTCAAAGCGGCTGTGTGATTTCGCTGTATCCTTCTTCAGCATGGTCGAGCTCATCGCTGGGACGACCGTCAGCGCGACAATCAGCGACGCAGACAGAGAATACGCGATGGTCAGGCCCATATCCGTGAACAGCTGGCGCGAAATGCCCTCTGTGAACACAATCGGCAGGAAAACACAGATGGTTGTCAGGGTCGAAGCAAAAATTGCGCCGCCGACCTGCTTTGCACCGCGTACAGCAGCCTTTGCAGGCGGTACGCCCAGACCGCGCAGGCGGTAGATATTTTCAATGACAACGATCGAGTTGTCGACCAGCATGCCGACACCGAGCGCCAGACCGGACAGAGAAATCAGATTGAGCGTCATGTTGCTGAAATACATCAGCACAACAGCAAACAGCACGCTGAGCGGGATGCTGAACGCGATGATGACCGTCGGTCGGATATCGCGCAGGAAGAGCAGCAGAACCAGAATGGCGAGAATGCCGCCGAAAATCAGGTTGGACAGCACGTTCTCGACAATCAGGTGGATATAATCGCCCTGATCCATCAGCAGTGTGACATGTACCCGGTCATCCTCCGCCGCAATGTCTTCAATTTCCTCATTGATCGCATCAGTAACGGCAGAAGTCGATGCCGTGGACTGCTTGGAAAAGCTGAGTACAACTGCATCGTTGCCGTTGACCTTCGCATAGGTCGAGCTGTCTGTCTCGTCGGTATATTCTACCGAAGCGACATCGCTCAGGCGGATGTCGCCGATGCCGTCCATATCCATATGGAACAGGATCATGTCGGACAGCTGGTCAACGGAATCATATGTTTCGCCGACCTTCAGAATATATGAATGGTCGCTGCTGTCCTTGACATAGCCCGCAGGCATTTCAAAGTTTTCGGCAATCAGGATATTGCTGATCATATCCGCAGTGATGATGCCGCTGATGTCCGCCTGTTCATAGGCCGCATCGCGCGCCTCTTCAAATTCCTGTGTCGCCTGATCGAGCTGCTGCTGTGCACTTTCGAGCGACGCACTGCCGATTGCCAGCTGGGCCGAACCCTGTGCAATGCTGAGTGTCGCCTGCATTTTGCTCGCTTCCAGCTTCGCATAGGCATCCTGTGCCTGCTTGAGTGCTTCCTCCAGCTGCGGCTTCATCGCGCCGATGGTTGCCAGCCGCGTGCTGATATTGCGCAGTTCGGTTTGAATCTCACTGACGCGTGTCGAAGCATACGCCGTTGCAGTTGCCAGAGAGACAAAATCCTTCCGGGAAACGCCGGAAAGCTGCGACAGGTCGATGCCGTCCGGCATTGCATTTGCAATTGCGGTGACCGCCTTCTCAAATGCCTCGTCCGACATGTTTCCGATATAGGCTGCCGGGTCCTTGAGCGCCTCCAGCACCTGCGCGGAAGTGCCCGCGATGCTGTTGATATCATCCGCTGTCAGCGGGAAGCTGACCTCCGGAATTGATCCGGTGATGTCATATGCGACGATGAGAACCGCCAGCGCATGAACCTGGTCGTTTTTCTCTGCATACTGCTGGAGCTGAGCCAGCTCGGTCTGGAATGCCGTCTGATTTGCCTGCAGCGTGGTCTCTTCGCTCAAAATGGCATTCAACTGGGCATTTGCCGTATCGACTGCTGCGCTGGCATCCGCCAGCTGCCCCGACAGCTGGTCGGTGGAGTCGTTCAGGCCGGACTGCCCGCTGTTGATTTTTGCCTTTGCGGCATCCAGCTCTGCCTGTCCGTCATCCAGCTGCTTTTTGGCCTCCGCCAGATTGCTGTCGACGGCAGCCAGTACCTTGTCGTTGAGTGCATCGATCTTGTCCTGATCCAGCGTGACCTTGACCTTGGATGTAATGAGGCCGGTGGTGTCGACTGACGCGACGCCGTCCAGACGTTCAAAACGGCTCAGCAGGGTATCGTTGACATAGTCCGACACCTCTTCCGCCTCCATGCCGTCGACATCGACGCTGGCGACCATGACCGGCATCATATCCGGCGTGATCTGCATCATGACCGGCGTACTGCACGCATCCGGCAGCGAGCCTTTGACCTGGTCGATGGTGTTGCTCATCTCGATGCTGACCGCATTCATGTCGGTACCCTGCTCGAATTCCAGAATGACAACGCTGACATTCTCATTGGAAACCGAATTGATTGATTTGACGCCTGTCGTTGTGCCGAGCGCGGATTCCATCGGCTTGGTAACCTCTGATTCCACCGATTCCGGCGCCGCACCCGGATCTGCCGTATACACGACCATGTACGGCAAATCCATATTCGGCAGCAGGTCTGTCGTCATTTTGGTAAACGATACCACACCCAGAACGAGTACAAGTATAATGCCTACCAGAACAGTAAACGGTTTTTTTACGCTGAATTTTGACATAACTGTTCTCCTGTGAAAGAATTGCGTTTCGATTTTCCGACCGACCGGTCGGTTCTGGCTCAGTATACCACGCCTCCCTTCTCCTGTCAATGCGCCCAAACAGAGAACAGGATGTCCAAAATTTTCTTTTTCTTTTTGTAACATTTTATGGTAGACAAATAACATATTTTCCCGTATTATAATAATAATTCTTATTTTAGGGAGGGCTCATTTATGTTAGACAGAAAAGCTTTTGACAGCATTTCCTATTCCATCGCCATCGTCGGCAGCTGCCTCGACGGCGCGTTCCGTGGCTGTGTCGTCAACTCACTGCAGCAGCTCACATCCTCCAATCCGGCGAAATTCGCCGTGTCACTCAACAAATACAACATGACCCAAGCTGCTGTCGCGCAAACCGGCGCGTTCAGTGCGACTGTCGCTGCGGCAGACTGCCCGGATACAATCATCAAGCTGTTCGGCTACAAATCCGGCCGTGTCACCGACAAATTTGCAGAATATGAGACGAAAACCGACGAAGCCGGCTGTCCGTATATCACTGACGGCATGGCAGTGCGCATGAGCTTCCGTGTCATCCAACAGGTCGATCTCGGCTCGCATGTCATGTTTATCGCCGAAGTAACTGAGGCTGAGGTACTCCAGCCCGGCGGCGTGCTCACCGTTGAAATGTTCAAAAACGCCGGCAAGGTCATTCCTGCCAATGCGCCGGTTTACCGCACGCTGGACGAGCATTACGGCTATCGCTGCACCGTCTGCGGTTATGTCCACAAATCGGACACGCTGCCCGATGATTTCCGCTGCCCGGTCTGCAAACAGCCCGCCAGCAAGTTTGAAAAACTCTGATATTTGACGCACCTCCCCGTTCCATGCTATGATACGTTCAGGCATGTACCGGGGAGGTTGTTTTTATGTCCGCACAAAGCTCCGCCCAGAGGGCGATTACCACAGCATTCAGCCGCAAAATCTGGAAACCTATCCGAAACGCAATCCGGGAATACGAGCTGATCCAGCCGGGCGACCGCATCGCCGTATGCATTTCCGGCGGCAAGGACTCCATGCTGCTCGCCTGCGCACTGACCATGCTGCAAAAAATATCTGACATTCCGTTCACACTCATCGGGCTGTCCATGGATCCCGGCTACACGCCGGAGAGCCGCGCACAGATCGAACAGAATATACAGGCACTCGGACTGGACACACAGTGGTACAGCACCCGCCTGTTTGAGACGGTCAACCGCGAAACGGACAATCCCTGTTTCCTGTGTTCCCGCCTGCGGCGCGGCAGCCTGTATGAAAAGGCGCTGGAGCTGGGCTGCAACAAAATTGCGCTCGGACACCACTTTGACGATGTTGTTGAAACCACACTGCTTTCCATGCTGTATGGCGGGCAGGTACAGACCATGCTGCCCAAGCTGCACGCAAAAAATTATCCCGGCATGCAGGTCATCCGCCCGCTGTACCTCGTACGCGAACGCGATATCCTCGCATGGCGCGATGCCTGCGGCCTGACGTTCCTCGCCTGTTCGTGTGAATTTGCCGCCAAAGCCCGCCACGAAAACAGCCCGGAATCATCCAAACGCTATGAAGTCAAGCAGATCATTGCCCATCTGGAACAGGGCAACAGCCAGGTTGCAAAAAATATTTTCAATAGCGTGAAAAATGTCAACGTGGATGACATTCTCGGCTGGCACAAGGGTCCGGAACGGCATACCTTCCTGGATGAATACGACAAAACAGAATGAGATGGAAAAGGACGCAGCCCGCAGGCCGCGTCCTTTTTTGGGGAAAATAATACTATGTCACAGGTATCAGGAGACTCTTTTTATGCCGGAGTGCTCAGGCGCTGGACCGAGCCGTCCAGATTGGTCAGGGAATAGATGAAGATCGGGTCGACATGCTCGAACCAGTCGAGATGGTCGAGTGCAACGCAGCGGCACTTCTTCCAGGTGTGCGTCCTGGATGCATTGCTCATGGCATCGACCAGCTC
>CALYTA010000056.1 GCA_945486175.1 uncultured Clostridia bacterium
TTGCCGAAACAAGCCGCATGCGCTGAGCATGCGGCCTTTCGGCGTGTTACGGTTTGTATGTATTCCGATTCCACCAGACAGGAGGAGTATCTTTCCATATGGAACGAATTACGCAGCTTATTACCGATCTAACTGAATATGATGCGATTATTGAGGGCATCTGCGGCGGGAAAACGCCAGTGGAAGTCACTGGGCTTGCGCCCATCCACAAGGCAAATCTTGCCGCAGCACTGGCGGGTCAGCTGCACCGTCAGGCGGTCATTGTCTGTGCCGATGACCTCGCCTGTGACCGTATGGCGCGCGATCTGGAAGCATTTTCCGAACGGCCGGCCGTCGTCCTGCCATCGCGCGAATTTGTGTTTCACAATATTGAATCCTCCTCGCGTGAGTATGAGCACAGGCGCATTTCTGTCCTGCGCGATCTGGCGGCGGGAAAGAAGACGGTGATTGTTTCCGTACCGGCGCTGTTGATGGCGACCATGCCGCCGGAGATGATGCAGAAGGCGACATTTACCATCGATTTCAGCGGCGAATATGACACAGATGAACTTGTTTTGAAGCTGGTACAGGCAGGTTACCGCCGCTGTATGCAGGTGGAAGGCGAAGGACAGTTTTCCCTGCGCGGCGGCATTCTGGATATTTTTGCACCGGGTGAGCCCAATCCGGTGCGCATTGAATTTTTCGGCACGGAAGTCGATACGATGTCGTATTTTGACATCGGTTCCCAGCGCCGCACGCGTTCGCTGGAACAGCTCGTCTGCCTGCCGAATATGGAAGCCCTGCCGACGCTCGCACCCGGCGGCACGGAGGGGCTGCTCAAACAGATTGAGAAAATTATCGCTTCCAAGGCGAAAAAGCATCCCGATCTCAATAAAAACCTGCGCCGCGATGCGGAACGCCTGAGCAATGACGGCATTTTCCCGGCGGCGGACAAATATCTGCCGTTTCTTTATCCGGAGCTGGCGACAGCGGCGGATTATATTCCGGCGGATGCGATGGTTTTTGTGGATGATTTCCGCGCGGTGCGCGAAGCGGCGCGCGTCTTCCAGGTGCGCATGAAGGAGGATATCGAAGCACTGCTCGAACGCGGCCTGCTGTACGGCAAAAACGCGGTCTATCAGGCAACGCTGGAACAGACGGTTTCCAGGCTGGCGGCGCATCCGCTGGTGTATCTGGAGACCTTTTTGAGCTCTGTGCCGGAATGTCCGCCCAAAACGCTGGCAGATATCACGGCAAAGCAGCTGCCGCCGTATTCCGGCAATGTCACGGCAGCCGCCGCGGATATCCGGTCGTATCAGGATATGAATTACCGCGTCATTGTGCTGTGTTCGGGTGAAATGCGCCGCACGACGATGCAGGAAATGCTGGAAGGCGAGGGCGTGACGGCGAAGGTGACCGATCGTCTGCCCGGCCCGGGGCGCATCCATATTCTGGACGGCAGCCTGTCCGCCGGCATGGAATATCCGTCGCTCAAAACTGCGGTGCTCACCGAAGGGCAGATGCTTGCGGCGCGCAAAAAAACTGCGTCCAAAAAGAAAAAATCCAACCGCGACCATGTCAAGAGCTATACCGACCTGACACCGGGCGACCTCGTTGTACATGAGCACCACGGCATCGGCCGTTTTGTCGGCATGGAGCGCATGCGTGTCGAGGGGAATTATCAGGATTTTGTCAAAATCGCGTTTGCGGGCACGGATTTCCTGTATGTCCCGGCGACCAGTCTCGACCTGATTTCCAAGTACATCGGCGCGGGCAGTGAGGCATCCGGCGGGCATGTCCGGCTGAACAAGCTGGGCGGCACGGAATGGCAGAAAACGCGTTATAAAGCGAAGGCGGCCGCAAAGGAGCTGGCGGGCGAGCTGATCCAGCTGTATGCCGAGCGCGAGCGCAAAAAGGGCTTTGCATTTCCGCCGGATGACAGCTGGCAGAAGGAATTTGAAGCGGCATTTGAATATGAGGAAACCGAAGACCAGCTGCGCTGTGTCGGGGAAATCAAGGCGGATATGGAATCCGACCGCCCGATGGACCGCCTGCTGTGCGGCGATGTCGGCTTCGGAAAGACGGAGGTCGCATTGCGCGCCGTCATGAAATGCGTGCTCGGCGGTAAGCAGGCGGCAATCCTCGTGCCGACGACCGTGCTTGCGCGGCAGCACTATCTGACCTGCCTGACACGCTTTTCCGGCTGGCCGGTGCGCATTGAGATGCTCAGCCGGTTCAAGACCGCAAAAGAACAGAAAATCATACTGGAAAAGGTCAAACAGGGACAGATTGACCTGCTGATCGGCACGCACAAGCTGTTCAACAAGGGCATGAAGTTCAAGGATTTGGGCTTGCTGGTCGTGGACGAGGAACAGCGCTTTGGCGTCACGCACAAGGAAAAATTAAAAGAGCTGTCGCGGCAGGTGGATGTGCTGACGCTGTCCGCAACGCCGATTCCGCGCACGCTCAATATGGCGTTGTCCGGCATTCGGGACATGTCCGTATTGGAGGAGCCGCCGCAGGACCGCCATCCGGTACAGACCTATGTCATGGAATATGATGAAGGTGTTGTGGCAGAGGCGATGCGCCGGGAATTTTACCGCGGCGGACAGACGTATTATCTGCACAATGCGGTGGAGTCCATTGATACCTGTGCAGCGCGGCTGAAAAAGCTGCTGCCGGATGCGGAAATCGCGGTTGCGCACGGCAAGATGAGCCAGCGCGACCTGTCGCGCATCATGACGCGCATGAGTGACGGTGATATCGATATTCTGGTCTGTACGACAATCATTGAGACAGGCATTGATATCCCGAATGTCAATACGCTGATTATTGAAGATGCTGACCGCATGGGCCTGTCCCAGCTGCACCAGCTGCGCGGGCGTGTCGGCCGTTCGGCGCGCCATGCGTTCGCCTATTTCACATTCCGGCGCGGCAAAACACTGTCGGATATCTCACAGAAGCGGCTGAATGCGGTGCGCGAGTTCGCGGAATTTGGTTCGGGCTTTAAAATCGCCATGCGTGACCTGGAAATCCGCGGCGCGGGCAACGTGCTCGGCGCGGAGCAGTCGGGCCACATGATGAATGTCGGCTATGACCTGTATCTCAAGCTGCTGGAGGAAGCCGTGCTCGAAGAGAAGGGCGAAAAGCCGCGCCAACGCACGGAATGTGCGGCGGAGCTTGCGGTTTCCGCAAACCTGCCGGAAAAATATGTCGAGGATGCGGGACAGCGCGTGGATTTGTACCGCCGCATTGCCGCCATCCGCACGGAGGATGACCGTGCCGACCTGCTCGACGAGATGATTGACCGCTTTGGCGAACCGCCGGCATCTGCGGTCGCGCTGTGTGACATCGCGTTGCTGCGCGCGAAGGCGGCAGAACAGGGCATTCTGGAAATCAAACAGAGCGATGGCCGCCTGCTCGTGACCTGGGCGGACGACTGCACCGACCTGCGCCGATTGGCGGCGCTGTGCGGTGCGCCGCAATTCAAGGGACGCCTGCTGCTCAACGCAGGCTCGCCGCCGTATGTTTCGCTGCGCATGAAGCCGAAGGAAAAGGCACTCGAGCTGGCAAACCAGCTGGTTGCGGCATATGCAGAGACAGAGAAGGAATAAATCACAAACACTCTCGCTCCTCTGAGGGAGCCTTTGGGCAGCACAGCTCCCTGTTTTGTTCCACGGTTTGAAAAAAATTCACGCAATTCCGTGTTTTTCTGTCAAAAATCAGCACATTGCCACTTGGTACACTCGGCACAGTATGCTATACTGATACTGTATGACAAGAAAAAATGATTTTGATGAAGATAAAGGAGCAACCTCAAAAACTATGGAATTTCGTGATTTGGGCATTGATGCCGAGCTGCTGCATGCGCTCGACGATGCCGGCTATACCATCCCGACGCCGATTCAGGAGCAGGCAATTCCTGCCGCTGTCAGCGGGCGCGATGTGCTCGGCCTGGCGCAGACCGGTACCGGCAAGACCTGTGCCTTTGCCATTCCGATTTTACAGAAGCTGAAAAATGAGGAACGGCTGCCCGGCTTCCCGCCCATCCGTTCGCTCATCCTCACGCCGACGCGTGAGCTGGCCATTCAGATTTATGACAGCTTCGTTGCCTATGCAAAGTATACGGATATCCGCTGTGCGCTCGTCTATGGCGGCGTATCGCAGTACAATCAGACCGAAGCGCTGAGCGCGGGTGTCGATGTGCTGATTGCCACACCGGGCCGCCTGAACGACCTGTGCGGACAGGGTTACATTGATCTGGAGGATATCGAGCTGTTCGTGCTCGATGAAGCCGACCGCATGCTGGATATGGGCTTTATCGACGATGTCGAGCGCATCATCAAGCGCATGGGCGACCGCAAAATGCAGACACTGCTGTTTTCCGCGACCATGCCGCAGTCGGTGCAGAAGCTGGTCAAGCGCCTGCTGAGCGAGGATTTTGAAAAGGTCGAGGTGACGCCGGTATCCACCACGGTGGAAGCCATCGACCAGTCGGTCTATTTTGTCGACCGCGAAAATAAAAAGAAGCTGCTGCTGTATACGCTGCGCGATCCGGCACTCGACCGCGCGCTGGTATTTGTGCGCACCAAGTCGGGAGCAGACAAGGTGGCACATGACCTTGCACGTGCCCATGTCGGCGCAAGCGCGATTCACGGCGATAAGTCCCAGATTGACCGCCAGAATGCGCTGAACCGCTTCAAGGAGGGCAAAATCCGCGTGCTCGTTGCGACGGATATCGCGGCGCGCGGCCTGGATATCAGCGAGCTGTCGCATGTCATCAACTACGACGTGCCGAATGAGCCGGAAAACTATGTCCACCGCATCGGCCGTACCGGCAGAGCCGGACACGGCGGCATCGCCATCACATTCTGCCAGGCAGATGAAGTGCCGTATCTGCGCCGCATCGAAAAGCTGATTGACAAAGAGGTTCCGGTGCGCGAGGACAACCCGTATCCGATGCAGGAAAAGCCGCATGAGGAGAAATCGGGCGGGCGCTCCCGTTCGCGCCGCGGCGGGCGCGGCAGACGCGGCCTGAACAACAACAAGCCGCAGGGCGAGCAGGCTGCACCGGTACAGGGCAGTGAGGCAGCAGCCGGCAGCGAGGAGAAGCGCGCAAATACCTCCCGCCGTCCGCGCAGACGCCGCCGCAGACCGTCCGGCAATGCGGGCAGCACCCCGGCAAAGGAAGGCTGAGCCGCTTTTCTGCCCCAAAAAATCCACTTTGTATGAATTTATAAAAATCCCGCGAGAAACAGCTGTTTCTCGCGGGATTCTGTTGTTTTTCGGGCAAAAAATGCAAAAAACCGCGGTTGACAACACGCCCCGCGGCTCCTATTATATCAGGCAGACAGCTCACAGATTCTGATGCAAAGGGGGCTTTTTTGCCTTGTCCAACCCCACGATTGCAAGTGCGGCAATTGATGCGCTTGCATACCCCATCTCTGCGCTGGATGACCGTCCGGCACTGGCGGCGGACGAACTGAAGGCGTATTTTGACGGCAACCCACAGCAGCTGTGCGATGCGCACAACACCCTCGTCAGTGCCCTGACCGCACCGGAGGGCGCGTCCGGCGTCGGCTTTATCTCCTCGGACACGATTTCCGCCAATACGGTACAGGATGCGCTGGAAAACGTGCACAAGCAGATGACCGGCCTGACACTCGGCTCTGTCCCGGATGGCTCCATCAATTCCGACAAGCTGGACAGCTCGCTCAAGAGCCAGCTGAAAAAAATCGATACGCTGGAGAACGCCGTCACCGAATTGCAGCAGGCGGTGGAGTCGCTGCACCCGTCCGGCGCACAGTATCCGCTGATGGTGCTCGCCCTGTCGGAGAGCTGTCCGGGCACGCTCACCGACGAGATGGCAACTGCTGCACTCGGCGCGCATTTCGAGTCGGAGGTCTATGATCTCGGCATCCAGCTCGCATGGCTGTGCCGCTGGAAAAACAGCACGCTGCCGTCCACCGCGTTCCGCGCCAAGCAGACCATCAATGAGATTTTTGCCGATGCGGACACGCTCGCTGAAATTGAACAGCTCACCCCGGTGCGCAGCCTGATTTCCCTCTCTGCGGAAATGTCCAGCGCCTATCGCACAGCGATGGACGAAGCCGGGCTGTAACATGCCGCCAAAAAGGGCGCGTGCCATGCGCACGCGCCCTTTCTTTCCGGTTATTCTTTTTTTTCCTTTTTCTTTTCCTTCTTTTTGGGAACCTCCGGGTCGGGGAAGCAGTGCTCCGTGATTGCCGCCGCAAAGTTGGAAAGCGTATCCGTGATGTCGGTCAGCGTCAGAAGGAACGACAGCGCATCCTCCGGCGTGTCGAGCTTCATGTCGGTCTCCTGCATGATGTGCAGCATACAGGTGGTCATCTCCCGGCTGATTTTATCGCGGCGCGAGAGCTGGGTCTCAAAGCACTGCGCCAGATCCTTTTCATGCACGCCGCAGGCGGACGCGCCGTTGAGCACGCGCTTGACCTGTGCAATCGACAGCGTATTTTTGAGCGAATAAATCGCCAGCATCTGTAAAATATGTTCTTTGGAGTATTTCTTTCCCTTGACGGGCGAAATGAGCCCTGCCTTGCTGTAGTTGTGAATCATTGTGCGCGTCAGCGGCTCGCGTTCGCCGTCTCCGCCCAGATGGGCGCTCATCAGCGCAATGATCTGATCCATATATAAATCCAGCGCCGGGATATCATCCGGATGCAGCGCTTTGTTTTTTTCGCTGTTTTCCAGCAGCTTCTGCGCGTCTATAGCCATGATTTGTTCCTCTTTTCCATAGGAATGCGAGTATAGTATAAGCCCTTTTTTCAAAAAAATCAAGAAATTTAGTTGCAAAAAATGTTTTATGTGCTATACTATATGCATAACATGGTTTTGAAAACCAGATATAAAACTTTTCGATACGATTTTTGAAATGAGGTGTCATATATGAAACAGTATGAACATCATGGCCTGTACGG
>CALYTA010000057.1 GCA_945486175.1 uncultured Clostridia bacterium
CCTCCATCCAGTTTGACGGACGCCTGTACCGCGAGGATATCACAGGCTCCATCGCACACGCCACGATGCTGGGCAGACAGGGTATCATCGAGGAGCATGAAGCGGAAAAAATCGTCGAGGGATTAAAGGAAATCCTGTACGACATTGAAAACAACGATCTCGACGTATTCAACCCGGAATATGAAGATATTCACATGAACATCGAGGTCGCGCTGACACAGCGCATCGGCGACACCGGCAAGCGCCTGCACACCGCGCGTTCGAGAAACGACCAGGTCGCGCTCGACATGCGCCTGTATGTCAAGAAGGAAATCTGTGAGATCATGCAGCTGGCGATTGACTTCGAGAAGGTGCTCGTTGAAAAGGCAAAGGAAAACCTCGACACCGTCATGCCGGGCTACACGCATTTGCAGCGCGCACAGCCGACCACGTTCGGCCATTACATGATGGCGTATGCACAGATGCTGCGCCGTGATATTTCGCGTCTGGAGGACTGCTTCGAGCGTATGGACGAGCTGCCGCTCGGTTCCGGCGCACTGGCTTCCACCACCTATCCGATTGACCGTGAATTTGTCCGCGAACAGCTGGGCTTTGCACGCGTGACGGAAAACTCGCTGGACGGCGTTTCCGACCGCGATTACTGCATTGAGCTGATGAGCTGCCTGTCCATGATGATGATGCACATGTCGAGACTGTCCGAAGAGGTCATTTCGTGGTGCTCGTGGGAGTGGCGCTTTGCCGAGCTGGATGACGCGTATTCCACCGGCTCGTCCATCATGCCGCAGAAGAAAAACCCGGATGTCTGTGAGCTGATCCGCGGCAAGACCGGCCGTGTCTATGGCGACCTGATGACGCTGATGACCACGATGAAGGCGCTGCCGCTGGCCTACAACAAGGACATGCAGGAGGATAAGGAATGCGTCTTCGACGCAATCGACACCGTCAAGCAGTGCCTGGAGGTTTTTGCACCGATGTTCCGCACGATGACCCTGCGCAAGAAGAACATGCGCAAGGCAGCGAGCCAGGGCTTCATCAATGCGACCGACTGCGCAGATTATCTGGTCAAGAAGGGCGTGCCGTTCCGCGATGCCTATATGATCGTCGGACGCCTTGTCAATACCTGTATCCGTGCGGATGAGACGCTGGAAACCATGACACTCAAGGATTTCGCTTCGATTTCCAACAAGTTCGGTCCGGATGTCTACGACGCACTCGACCTCAAGACCTGTGTCGAAGGTCGTTCGGTCATCGGCGGTCCGGCACCGAAGGAAGTCACCCGTCAGATCGGCAAGATTGAGCGCTTCCTCGAAGATTCTGAGGAGCAGCTGGCAGATATGCGCACCCGTCTGCGCACGTAATCGGGGGACTGCGATATGAAACCTGTAGTATATATTGACGGCAAGGAGGGTACCACCGGTCTTCAGATTTTTGAACGGCTGGGTTCCCGTGATGATATCGAGCTGATTCTCATCGACGAGGACAAGCGCAAGGACACGCAGGAGCGCAAAAAGTTCATCAATGCGGCGGATATCGTGTTCCTGTGTCTGCCGGATGCGGCAGCACGTGAGGCAGTTGCACTGTGCGACAACCCGAACACACGCTTTATTGATGCGTCTACGGCACACCGCACCCATCCCGATTGGGATTATGGCTTCCCGGAGTTGTCGGAAGCGCACCGCGCGGCAATTGTAAAATCCAAACGCGTCGCAAACCCCGGCTGCCATGCCTCCGGCTTTATTTCCTCGGTTTATCCGCTGGTCAAGCTGGGCATTGTCCCGGCAGATTATCCGCTGACCTGCTCCTCGCTAACCGGTTATTCCGGCGGCGGCAAAAAGCTGATCGCGGAATATGAGGATGTGAACCGCGACCCGCGCCATGAGTCGCACCGCATTTATGGCCTGACACTCAAACACAAGCACCTGCCGGAGATGACGCATGTCTGCGGTCTGGCGGCAGCGCCGGTGTTTGTCCCGATTCTCGGTGACTTTTACAAGGGCATGGCGTCCACCATCATGCTGCATAACAAGCTGCTGCCCGGTGCGCCGACCGCGCAGGACATCCACGCGAAGCTGGCGGAATATTATGCCGACCAGACGATGGTCCATGTCATGCCGTTCGGCGGCGAGGAACCGGTGATTTATGCCGACACCATGGCGGGACGCGACAGCCTGGAGCTGATTGTCTGCGGCCATGAGGAACAGACTATTGTCACCGCACTGTTTGACAACCTCGGCAAGGGCGCATCCGGCGCAGCGGTTCAGAATATGAACCTTATGCTCGGCTTTGACGAGACCACCGGACTGACAAAGTGAAATTCACGCTTTTTTCGATTGTTTTGAAAGGAACGACAGTATGAAGAAGATAGAAGGCGGCGTCTGCGCCGCAACGGGCTTCCGGGCAGCCGCACTGCATTGCGGCGTCAAGGCAGGCAGCCCGCAGGAGAAAAATGATCTCGCGCTGATCGTCAGCGCATGCCCCGCAGCAACTGCGGCGACATTTACCAACAACCGCGTCAAGGCAGCTCCGATTTATGTCTGCATGGAGCATCTGGAAAACGGCGTGGCACAGGCAATTGTCGCCAATTCCGGCAACGCGAATGCGTGTGCGCCGGAGGGCATGGAAAATGCGCGCCGCATGGCGGCAGCTGCGGCTAAGGCCACCGGCATTGAGGAAAACCGTGTGCTCGTCGGCTCGACCGGTGTCATCGGCCAGCGCCTCAACATCGAAGCCATTGAGGGCAGCATGGATGCACTCGCAGCAAAGCTGGCAGACAGCGCAGAAGCGTCTGTGGAGGCAAACCGCGCCATCATGACCACGGACCTCGTCGAAAAGACCGCAGCTGTCGAGTTCGACTGCGGCGGAAAAACCTGCCATATGGGCGGCATTGCGAAGGGCTCCGGCATGATTCATCCGAACATGGGCACCATGCTGTGCTTTATCACCACCGACTGTGCCATTGATCCGTCGCTGCTGCGCACTGCGCTGCAGAATGCCGTGGAACACACCTTCAACCGCATTTCGGTCGACGGCGACACCTCTACCAACGACACCTGCGTCGTCATGGCGAACGGCATGGCAGGCAATCAGATCATCGACTGGAAGGACGAGGCATATCATACATTCTATGCCGCACTCGAAGAGGTCTGCCTGACGCTGGCGAAGAAAATGGCAGCCGACGGCGAGGGCGCAAGCAAGCTGATCTGCTGCACCGTCAAAAACTCCCGTGCGGAGGAATATGCGGAGCGTCTGGCAAAGGCCGTTATCGCGTCCAGCCTGGTCAAGGCGGCGATGTTCGGCGAGGACGCAAACTGGGGCCGTGTACTGTGCGCAATGGGCTATTCCAAGGCGCCGTTCCGCCCGGAATATGTCACCATCGGATTTTCCAGCGCGGCAGGTGCGATCACTGTCTGTGAGCACGGCGAGGGTCTTAATTTTGACGAAGACCTCGCAAAGAAGATTCTGTCGGAGAAGGAAATCTCCATCGACATCGACATCCATGAGGGTGACGATCAGGCAACTGCATACGGCTGTGACCTGACATATGATTATGTCAGAATCAACGGCGATTACCGCACCTGAGTCCGGAGGAAATCACAATGGCAGAAGAAATCCAGAACCAGCGCGCGCAGGTGCTGATTGAAGCCCTGCCGCATATCCAGAAATATTATGGCAAAACCGTCGTCGTCAAGTATGGCGGCAATGCCATGATTAACGAAACGCTGAAGGATGCCGTCATTCATGACATCGTCCTGCTGAGCCTGGTCGGTGTCCGCGTCGTTGTCGTACACGGCGGCGGCCCGGAAATCAGCGGCATGCTCAAGAAAATCGGCAAGAAGTCCGAATTTGTCAACGGCCTGCGCTATACCGACCGCGAGACGATGGACATCGTCCAGATGGTGCTGTGTGGCAAGGTCAACAAAGACCTCGTATCCCTGCTCGGCAACGCGGGCGGCGCAGGCATCGGCCTGAGCGGCATGGACGGCGGATTGTTCCAGGCAGTGCGCAAGGTCGATGCGGACGGCACGGATTACGGCTATGTCGGCAACATTGTCAAGGTCAATCCGGAGCCGGTTGTCGATATGCTCGAGCACGGCTATATCCCGGTTGTCTCCACCGTTGCACTCGGCGTGGATGACGACACCAATTACAACATCAATGCCGACCTCGCAGCTGCCAAGCTGGCGGTTGCATTGCAGGCGGAAAAGCTCATCCTGCTGACCGATGTGCGCGGTCTGCTGATGGACCGCCACGATGAGAATACATTGCTGCCGGAGGTCAAGGTCTCCGCAGTACCGAAGCTCATCAAGGACGGCATCATTGCGGGCGGCATGATTCCGAAGGTCGACTGTTGCGTCGAAGCAGTACGCGAGGGTGTCCGCCAGGCAAATATCCAGGACGGCCGCGTCGAGCATTCCATTCTGATTGAGCTGTTCAGCAATCAGGGCGTCGGCACGATGTTCTACTGATCCAAAGAAAAAAGGGGAAAACAATTCAATGACATATCATGAGCTCAAGGAGCAGGAAAACCAGTATGTAATGAATACCTACGGCCGGTTTGACATTGCACTCGACCACGGCAGCGGCGCACAGCTGTGGGACGTCGAGGGTAAGCGCTATATCGACCTGACCAGCGGCATCGGCGTATGCTGCCTTGGCTATAACAATGAGAAAATCATCGATGCAATCACGGAACAGGCACACAAGCTGATGCATGTGTCCAACCTGTTCACCACTGAGCCGATGGTGCAGACCGCAAAGACGCTGTGCACCCAGACCGGCATGAGCAAGGTGTTCTTCTCCAATTCGGGCGCGGAGTCCAACGAGGGCATGATTAAGCTCGCACGCAAATACTCGTATGACAAATACGGCGAGGGCCGCGCGGAAATCGTCACGCTGTACAATTCATTCCACGGCCGCACGGTCACAACGCTGAAGGCGACCGGACAGGAAAAATTCCACCAGTATTTCTTCCCGTTTACCGAGGGCTTTGCCTATGCAAGCGCAAATGACATTGAGTCGGTCAAAGCCGCAGTAAACGATCACACCTGTGCCATCATGATGGAGCTGATTCAGGGCGAGGGCGGCGTGCTGCCGCTTGACTCGGACTTCGTCCATCAGGTCGAAGCACTGTGCCGCGAGAATGACCTGCTGCTGCTCGTCGATGAGGTACAGACCGGCATCGGCCGCACCGGTTCGCTGTTCTGCTTCCAGCAGTACGGCATCAAGCCGGATGTCGTTTCGATGGCAAAGGGCCTCGGCGGCGGTGTTCCGGTCGGTGCTGTCATGGCGGCGGATACCTGTGACACCGTGCTCGGCCCGGGCACGCATGCGACCACCTTCGGCGGCACGCCGATGATCTGTGCCGCAGCCAATGCAGTACTGTCTGAGGTCACAAAGCCGGAATTTCTGAAATCCGTCACCGAGAAGGGCGAATACCTCAAGGCAAAAATCCTCAGCTTCGGCTCGGACAAGGTGAAGGATGTCCGCGGCATGGGCCTGATGCTCGGCATCGTCGTCGATGCGGACGAGCGTGCCGCACTGGTCAAAGAGATCATGGACGCGGGTGTTCTGGTGCTGACCGCCGGAACCAATGCCATCCGCCTGCTGCCGCCGCTGTCGATTTCCTATGAGGAAATGGACGAGGCACTGGCTGTCATGCAGAAGGTATTCTGTAAATAACGCACGAACAGACATAAACGGTATACACGAGAGGGCGCTGCTGCTTCTGTCACGGGGGGCTCCCTCTTGGGGGAGATTTTTTGGAAAAACAGATACAGACAGGAGTGAACGCAGATGAAGAATCTTCTCAAGCTGCTCGACTGCTCGAAGGAGGATATTGTATCCATCCTCGACCTCGCCGACCAGCTGAAATATGAAAAAAAACACAACATTCCGCACCGCCATCTGGAGGGCAGGAGCCTCGGCATGATCTTCCAGAAGTCCTCGACGCGCACGCGCGTTTCGTTTGAGGCAGGTATGTACCAGCTGGGCGGACAGGCAATGTTCCTGTCCAACCGCGATTTGCAGATTGGCCGCGGTGAGCCGGTACAGGATACCGCACGCGTGCTGTCGCGCTATCTGGACGGCATTATGATCCGCACCTTTGAACAGAAGGAAGTGGAAGCGCTCGCAGAATATGGTTCCATCCCGGTTATCAACGGCATGACGGACTTTTCGCATCCGTGCCAGGTTCTGGCAGACCTGATGACTGTGCGCGAACACTTTGCACAGCTCGAAGGCCTCAAAATGGGCTTCATCGGCGACGGCTTCAACATGGCCAATTCGCTGATTGTCGGCTGCCTGAAGACCGGCATGGAAGTCAGCATTGCGACGCCGGAGGGCTATGAGCCGCATCCGGATGTGCTGGCGTTTGCCGAAGCGGAACAGGCAAAGGGCGCAAAGTTCCTGCTGACGCACGATGTGCACAAGGCAGCGGGAAATGCGGATGTTCTGTTCACCGATGTCTGGGCGTCGATGGGCCAGGAGGGCCAGGCAGCCCAGCGCCGCATTGATTTCGCGGGCTTCCAGATCAACCGTGAGCTGCTCGCCTGCTGCAAGGAGGGCGTCATGGTGCAGCACTGCATGCCGGCGCACCGCGGCGAGGAGATCACGGACGAGGTGCTCGAGGCACATGCAGATGAAATCTTTGAGGAATCGGAGAACCGCCTGCACGCACAGAAGGCTGTCATGGTCACCCTGATGAACCGGACAGAGGAATAAACTGACAGATACACAGCCCCGGAACACGATATGGGATGTTCCGGGGCTTTTTATATATAAATACATAAATTCCAAAAGATTCATAGATTTTCCTTTGTGTATGTGTTACAATAAGAACACCATATTTATGAAAAGA
>CALYTA010000058.1 GCA_945486175.1 uncultured Clostridia bacterium
GAAGCCACAGCAAACCGCCCGGCTCCTCGCGGAGCCGGGCGGTCCTTTTATACCCATCGCATCATATCCTTTTTCATGCGTTTGATGATCCGTTTTTCCAGCCGGGAAATATACGACTGCGAGATGCCGAGCCGGTCGGCGACCTCCTTTTGTGTGTGCTCCTCTCCGTCCGCCAGCCCGAAGCGCAGGGAAATAATTGTCTTCTCCCGTTCGGGCAGGCTTTGCAGGGCGCGGCGCAGCAGCTGCCGGTCCACATCATCCTCCACCGGACGCATCACACAATCCGGCTCCGTGCCGAGAATATCCGACAGCAGCAGTTCATTGCCATCCCAGTCGGTGCTCAGCGGCTCGTCAAACGACACCTCGGTTTTCTGGCTGGATACCTTGCGCAGATGCATCAGGATTTCGTTTTCAATGCAGCGCGACGCATAGGTCGCGAGCTTGGTCTTTTTGTCCGTATTGTAGGTGCCGATTGCCTTAATCAGCCCGATGGTACCGATGGAAATGAGGTCTTCAATATTGATACCCGTGTTCTCAAACTTTTTCGCAATATACACGACCAGCCGGAGATTGTGTTCAATCAGCCGGTCACGGCACTGCGGGTCTCCCTCCTGACAGCCCGCAATTGCCTCCGCTTCCTCCTGCGCGCTCAGCGGCGGCGGCAACACCACCGAACCGCCGATGTAAAAAATCCCTTCCTCATCCGGCAGCAGCCCGATTCGGGCCAACCACCGGCGCAATGTCTGCCATACCCGCGGCATTATGCACGCTCCTTTCCCTCAGGGCTCAATCAGCCCGTCATACTCCCCGGCACAGATCGTGCCGGCGCCGGAAATGGCGGCCAGGCTGTCATAGGCTGACCCGTCCTCGCGGGTTACGGCGTCCGGCCGGAAGCACGGCATCAATCCACCGCCTCCGATACTCCGGAACGAAACCAGTCTCCAGCCTCCAGCGCCCTCCTGCTGTGCCCGCTGCACCAGATCGGCAGCGTTGTCCTTTCCCAGTAGCAGCGGCAAAAACTGCACCTCCTCCGGCAGAACTCTCAGTGCTGCCGCGCGTGTCAGCACGAATACCGGCCTTCCGGTGACCGGGTCGCGCAGTGTATTGCCGCTGTCCACCAGCAGATAAACCTCCTGTACCTTTCCTCCGCAGCTCAGGCGGATGGTCTCCCCATGCGGCCGGTTTTCACGCGCCTGGTTGCGGAATACAATTCCGCTCAGGCCATACGCCAGCGCCGCTGAAACCAGCAGCGCTTTGCGCGACACCGGCGCATACAGCGCGCCGCCCGCCGAGAGCACTGTTCCGCTCACCTGTTCCAACGCCGTCACACAGCCACCGAATACGAATGCCACGAGCATCACAAGCAGTGTCTGACGCAGCAGCCGGCGCGCACCGCGCGCGGAAAACGCAATGCCCGCCATCGCCGCGCAGCTCAGCAGCCGCACCGGCAGTGCAGCCAGCGCCGGAACAAGCACACTCCCGGCGGCATATGCCGCACCGAAGCCGGACGCGAGACTCAGCCGCCACATCGGGCACGGGCGTCCGCCGATGGCGGAGGCCGCCCGCAGGATACAGTAGTCCATACAGAAATTGAGCACAAGCAGGACATCCAGATAGATCACACGCATGGTGTCCACCTCCTGCGTGTGCTTTATTGTAGCACCCGCCGATGGGCTGATTCTGCCGAAATATTGTCCCGCGAAAAAGTTTTTTGCACAGCAAAGCAGGCAGCCGACCGGCTGCCTGCTGTTGTGTTATCCGAACCGTTTGAGCGACACCATAATGCGCCCTTTTTTGCTCTCGCCCAGAATGCCGTCCACCTCGCCGCGCCCCATGCCGCGCAGCGTGATGCGGTCATGTACTGCGACCTCGCGGTCAGGGCGCAGGCATTCCATCTGGTTGAGGAAGACCCGTCCGGCGCGCACGGCATCCGCGGCCTTTGCGCGCGGCAGGCGGAACATGGCTGCTGTCACCGCATCCAGCCGCATCGACGCGACCGTGTCGCGGATATAGCTGACCTTTTCCTCCGGGATCATCAGGGCAGCGGGGGAAATCTCACTGACCTCCAGCCGCTTGCGCCCTGCCCTGCCGTAGTTCATCAGCAGATATGGCGCAAGCTCACGCGTCACAATGAGATCCGCGCCATGATCCCCTACCAGGATATCGCCGATACCATCGCGCCGCAGGCCCAATCCCATCAGCGAGCCGAGGTAATCGCGGTGCGTCAGCTCGTCGCTCTTATGCCGCAGGCAGCGGATTGCCGCAAGCGGGCAGTCCTCGCCCTCCTGCGGGATTTCCTCCATCCAGTCGGGCAGGAACGCGAGGATCGTGCGCTCCGCGCCGTCATAGCCGCCCCAGAACCGTCCGTTCTCCCCGACAGCTTCCAGCAGGCGGCGTGCCAGCTCCGCTTCGTGCAGGTCGAGAAACCTGGTATACGTCGGATAACACCGCTCACGGCAGATGTCCGCCTTCTCCAGCACACGCGCCAAAAGCAGACGTTCCTCCTGCGTCTGTGCCAGTTTCTGGATGATATCGTCCTGTTTTGCCATGGTTTTGCGCTCCATTTCGTGTCATTTGTCAGTTTCACCTATTGTACTGCTTTCAAATCTGTATTACAATAGATTAGCACCAAAAATGGGAAAGAAAGGGTGATCCTATGGTTCGTGATGATGTACTGCGCACGCTGGAGCAGAACCGCGGACAGCTTGTGTCCGGCGGCATGCTTTCCCGCGAGCTGGGCGTATCGCGCACAGCAATCTGGAAGGCCATTGCGGCGCTGCGTGAGATGGGCTTCCCCATCGAATCGGTATCCGGAGAGGGCTACCGCCTCGCGGAAACGAGCGACACACTCTCCGAAGCCGGCATTGTCATGGAGCTGAAGACCGAATCTCTGGCACGCAATCTGTGTGTGCTGTCCACGGTCGATTCTACAAACACATATCTCAAGCAGCGCGCAGCAGAGCTGCCGGACGGCTATGCCGTCATCGCCGACTGCCAGACCGCAGGGCGCGGACGCCGCGGGCGTTCGTTTCTGTCCCCCTCCGGCAGCGGCATTTATATCAGTATCCTGCTGCATCCCACGCTGCCGCTCGAACGCATCAATATGATTACGGTCGCTGCAGCTGTCGCGCTGAGTGAAGCAATTGCAGAAACCGCAGGCTTCACGCCGGATATCAAATGGGTCAACGATGTGCTGATGCACGGCAAAAAGCTGTGCGGCATCCTCACCGAAGCATCCGTCGAGGCGGAAACCGGACAACTCTCCTATGCCATTGTGGGCGTGGGCATCAATGTCCGCACGCCGGAGGGCGGGCTGCCGGAGGAGATCCGCGACATCGCGGGCTGTCTGGAGGATTTCGCTCCGCATGCCGTGCGGCGCAACGCGCTTGCCGCATCGTTTTTCAACCACATGGAAGAATGCTACCAGTTGATTGTGTCTGACAACACCGGGACGCTCATTGATCGTTACCGTTCTTTTATCCATTTTCTCGGTCAGCCGATCACGGTCATCCGGAACGGCGAAAAAACATCGGCGACTGCTGTCGCCATCGATTCCCGCGGCCATCTCATCATCGAACAGGATGGCCAGCGCTCCACCATGCTGGCAGGCGAGATCAGCATCCGCCTGCCGGGGCAGGCACAGTAAGAAAGCCTGCATTCCCCCCCCGCACTTTAAAGGAGAACTTACAGCAATGATGAAAGACTGTATCATTATCGGCAAAGGCCCTGCTGGACTTTCCGCGGCCCTGTATGTCCGCCGCGCCGGTTTCACCCCGGTGGTGATCGGACGCGATTCCGGCGCCCTCGGCCAGAGCCACCGCATTGAAAACTATTTCGGCCTGGAAGCGCCGATCAGCGGCGATGAGCTGTTCCGCCGCGGTCTCGCACAGGTCGAACGGCTCGGCATCGAAGTCATCAGCGATGAGGTCGTTTCCATCCGTGAAACCGAAGACTTCCGCGTCAATACCGCATCCGGCCGCATCCTCTCCGGACACAGCGTGCTGCTCGCAACTGGCAGACAGCGCAATGTTCCAAGAATTCCGGGCATTGAACAGTTCATCGGCGCAGGCGTCAGCCAGTGTGCCCAGTGTGACGGCTTCCTGATGCGCAACCGCGCACTCGCTGTCATCGGCAGCGGCGACCATGCAGTCGCAGAGCTGAGCCATCTGCGCCCGCTGACAAACAACCTGTGCCTGTTCACCAACGGCGCTACCATCACAACGGACCGCTTCCCGAAGGACCTGCCGATTGTCACCGAACCGATCGTGGAATTTTACGGTGAAAACGGCATGCTCGCCGGCATCCGCACGACAGGCGGCGACCATCCGATTGACGGTGCATTCCTCGCACAAGGCATTGCGTCGGCATCTGATTTCGCCGCACGCATGGGCGTCATCATGCACGGCGGCAGCATTCAGGTTGACCGCAATTATCAGACCAATGTCCCCGGCCTGTTCGCCGCAGGCGACTGTATCGGCGGCGTGCTCCAGATTGCCAAGGCAGTCTCTGACGGCGCGATTGCCGGCCTGAGTATCTGCGAATACATCAAGAACCTCCCGAAGCAGCCGGAGGAATAAAAACCCGCACACAACCAAAAGGCTCCCGCCCGATGTCGAACATCGGCGGGAGCCTTTCTGTATTTGCCATCCGCGGAATGCTGCGGATCTGCGGTTTCCTGATTCGGATAGGTGTCAGAACTAAATTTGTTGCACGATTGGCGCAGCAATCAGATTTCCATAATGACCGGGAGGATCATCGGGCTGCGCTTTGTCTTGCGGTAGAGGAATTCCGACAGGTCGTTTTTGACGTTTGCTTTGATGGTTGTCCAGTCGCGGATCTGCTCATCAATACAGCGGTCGAGTGCGCGCTGGGAAATGCGCCGCAGCTCTTCCATGAGATCCTCCGCTTCCTTGACATAGATAAAGCCGCGGGAGACGATGTCCGGGCCCGCGATGACAATGCCGCTTTCGCTGTCCAGCGTGACAACGACAACCAGCAGGCCGTCCTCTGACAGATGCTTTCTGTCGCGCAGCACTGCCGTGCCGACATCGCCGATGCCGAAGCCGTCGACCAGTACCTTGCCGGACGGAACCGGATTGGCAAGGCGTGCGGTCTTCGCCGTGATTTCAACCGGGCGGCCGATATCCGCAATGATGACATGGCGCGGATTGACGCCGGTCTGTACAGCCAGCTCGCCGTGGCGGCGCAGCATGCGGTATTCGCCGTGTACCGGGATAAAGTACTTCGGCTTGACCAGGGAGAGCATCAGCTTCAGCTCCTCACAGCAGGCGTGGCCGGATACATGGATGATGGCGGAGCGGTCATAGACGACATCCGCGCCCTTCTTGCTCAGCTCGTTAATCATCTTGGTGACCGACTTCTCGTTGCCCGGAATGGCGGAGGCAGAGATAATGATCTTGTCGCCTGCGCCGATTTCCACCTGCTTGTGGCCGGAAAATGCCATGCGGTACAATGCGCTCATCGCCTCGCCCTGCGAGCCGGTGCATACGACGACCACCTTGCTCTTGGGATAGCGGTTGATGTCCGCGATGTCAATGAGCACATTCTTCGGCGCGGTCAGATACCCCAGCTCCATCGCGACGCGCGCGATGTTCTCCATGCTGCGGCCGCAGATGGCGACCTTGCGCCCGTGGTGTGCGGCGGCGTCGAGTACCTGCTGTACGCGGTAGATGTTGGAAGCGAAGGTCGCAATGATAATGCGCTGGTCGCAGCCCTTGAACTGCGCCTCAAACGTCTTTCCGACTTCCAGCTCGCTCGGCGTATAGCCCGAACGCTCGACGTTGGTGGAATCGCTCATCAGTGCCAGCACGCCTTCCTTGCCCAGCTCGCCGAAACGCGTCAGGTCGATCATTTCACCGGAAACCGGGGTCGCGTCGATCTTGAAGTCGCCGGTGTGAATAATCGTGCCGAGCGGCGTTCTGACCGCCAGTGCGACGGAATCCGCAATCGAGTGGTTGGTGTGGATCAGCTCGATGTTGAAGCAGCCCAGCTTGATGTGGTCGCCCGCCTTCACGCAGTTGATCTTGACCTTGCCGAGCATGCGGTGCTCCTCAAACTTGGAGTTCAGGATGCCCGCGACAAGGCGCGTGCAGTAGACCGGCACATTCAGCTCCTTGAGTACATACGGCAGCGCGCCGATGTGGTCCTCATGGCCATGCGTGATGACGATGCCGCGCACCTTGTTCCTGTGGCGGCGGAGGTAGGTGATGTCCGGGATGACGAGGTCAACGCCGAGCATTTCATTGTCCGGAAATGCAAGGCCACAGTCGATGACAAAAATGTCCTGCCCGTACTCTACAACCGTCATGTTCTTGCCGATCTCATTGAGTCCGCCCAACGGGATAATCTTCAGTTTTTCTTTCATAATATGCGTATCACTTTCCTTTACATGAAGCACAGGCCGAAAGCATACATCGCCTCTGAAGCAGGCACAGCAAACAGGCTCTCCGGCGGGTGAACCGGAAAAGCACTGCTGCACGCTTTCTCCGTGCAGAATTTGTCAAAAATAAATTGGTTTCAAATCTATCCGAACGCCGCAAAAATCCTCAATTCGGCGGCCAAACATCAAAAACTTTATCATAGTATACCACACTTTTGCACAATTGTACACCCACCTGTGCATTTTACACAGAAAAACAGGTACGAAAAATTTCTGTTTTGCACGACTTTTTTCGACATCTGTGCATTTTTCATCGTCGGTTTCAGGTTTTTTTGCACAATTTTGCAATCTGTTTTGCATTTTTCCGCTGCATGCGG
>CALYTA010000059.1 GCA_945486175.1 uncultured Clostridia bacterium
GGTCGGGCTGTTTTTCGCGCTGACCGTCGAGCTTTCCAACCGGTATTTCATCAAATCGATTGTCGAGCCTGTCATGAAGATCAATATCATCGCCAAGGAGATCGCTGCGGGCCGCTATGGCATGCGCCTGCACAAGGTCTATGACGACGAGATTGGTGATCTGTGCGACACGATCAACCATATGTCGGAGGAAATCAGCCGCGCCGAACGCATGAAAAATGACTTTATTTCCTCGGTTTCACATGAGCTGCGCACACCGCTCACCGCCATCGGCGGCTGGAGTGATACGCTGATTGCAGGCGGTGCGACCGACCCGGAGGAGGTCATCATGGGCCTGCGCATCATCCAGAAGGAAAGCAGCCGCCTGACACAGATGGTCGAAGAGCTGCTGGATTTCACCCGGCTGGAATCCGGCCGCATGAAGCTCAATGTCGAGCTGTTTGATGTCGGCGCAGAGCTGTATGAAGCGGTCTATATGTACGAAAATATGCTGGAAAAGGAAGATATCCAGCTGATTTATGACATTCCGGATCAGATGTGTCCGGTGAGCGGTGACCGCCACCGCCTCAAGCAGGTATTCCTCAATGTCATCGACAATGCGGCGAAATACGGCAAGAGCGGCGGTAAGATCCAGATTGAGCTGTCGCGCGACAGCTATACCGTGCGCATTGAGGTGCGCGACTGGGGCATCGGCATCAAGGAGGACGAGCTGCCGTTCGTCAAGGAGAAGTTCTACAAGGGCAGCTCCAAGCAGCGCGGCAGCGGCATCGGCCTCGCCGTCACGGACGAAATTGTCCGCATGCATGGCGGCACGCTGAACATTGCCAGCACCTATGGCGAGGGCACGACAGTGACAATTTCCCTGCCGCTGGCAAACACGGATACCAAGCGCGTCGAGCCGACCGAAACCATCGTTGCGGATATCAATAAGGAGTAAGCATTGAACACCAAGCATTCACAGGAGGTTGTGCATAAGACAACCATCGGCGGACAGTCGATTCTCGAGGGCATTATGATGAAAGGCCCGCGCAAAAGCTGTACTGTCGTGCGCAGGATGGATGGCACACTCGCCATCCGGGATGAGGAGACCACACCGCTGCGCGAAAAATTTGCTCCGGCAGGCTGGCCGGTCATCCGTGGCTTTCTCGTGATGGTGCAGTCGCTTGCGGACGGCTTCCGGGCGATTGAATATTCCTCGCATTTCCTCGAGGAAGAGGACGAGGAAGAGCCGTCCGGCTTTGAAAAATGGCTGATCGACAAGGTCGGCGAGGGTGCGGTGGAAAACGCACTGTATGTCTTTTCCATTGTACTGGGTGTTGTGCTGGCAGTGGGGCTGTTTATCCTGCTGCCCGCATTTCTGGTGGGCTTCCTGCCGGACAGCGTGCCGCATCTGGCGGCCAATCTGCTGGAGGGCGTCGTGCGCATCGCGATTTTTATCGGGTATATGTGGCTGATGTCCCTGATTCCGGACATGAAGCGCACGTTCCGTTACCACGGTGCGGAGCACAAGACCATCTACTGCTATGAAAAGGGACTGCCGCTGACGACAGAAAATGTGCGCGTGCAGCCGCGGGAACACCCGCGCTGCGGCACGAGCTTCCTGTTCGTCGTGATGATTATCAGTATTCTGGTATTTTCGCTCGTGACATCGGACAGCCGCGTGGCACAGCTTGTGCTGCGGCTTGTGCTGCTGCCGGTGGTTATCGGGCTGAGCTATGAGGTCAACCGCTTTGCCGGACGGCATGACGGCGCATTTTCCCGCGCGCTGCGCTGGCCCGGCATGATGCTCCAGCACATCACCGTGCTCGAGCCGGATGACAGCATGATCGAGGTGGCCATTGTGTCGCTCGAACATGTCATCCCGGGGGACAGGCAGGAGGACAAGTGGTGAACGCATGGGACTGCTTCCGGCAGCTGCGCGAGCAGCTGGCCGCGATGGGCGTGGAGGAAGCGGATCTTGAGGCGCGCGAGCTGGCGGCGCGCGCGGCCGGACTGGATGCGCGCGACACCTTCGGCTGGCACAGCCGCCCGCTTTCCGAAGAGGAAGAACAGGCGGCAGAACAATTGCTTGCGCGCCGCAGGCAGGGCGAACCGCTCGCCTATGTGCTCGGGGAATGGGATTTTTACGGTAACCGTTTCCGCGTGACGCCGGATGTGCTCATTCCGCGCGGCGATACCGAATGGCTGTGCGACGCGGCAGTACAGGCGGCGCGGAACGTTTCCGCACCGCGCGTGCTCGACCTGTGCTGCGGCAGCGGATGCATCGGCATCTCGCTCGCGCTCGCAGTGCCGCAGGCGCAGGTTGTCGCGGCTGACTGCTCGGAAGCAGCACTTGCCGTGACGCGGGACAATGCGGCGCTGCACGGGCTGGATGCGCCTCGTTTTCAGGCGGTACAGGCGGATGCGCTTGTGCCGGACAGCATTGACGGGGCATTTGACCTCGTCGTGACCAATCCACCGTATATCACGGCGCAGGAAATGCGCGAGCTGGATCACAGTGTGGACGCATATGAACCGCACCTCGCGCTGTTCGGCGGCGAGGACGGGCTGGATTTTTACCGCGCGATGGCACAGAAGCCCGCATTCCGGCTGAAGCCCGGCGGACAATTCTTCGCCGAATGCGGCTGGAAGCAGGGCGGACAGGTCGCGGCGCTGTTTCGTGCGGCGGGCTGGACCGATGTTCACCTGCAAAGCGATCTGGCAGGTGTGCCGCGTATTGTGTGCGCGGTTTCGCCGGAAACTAAAACAGACCATTCCCTTTGATGTTACAATAGATTTCACAGGAGGACAGTGAGACAATATGGCAAAGAAAAAACAGCTGCCACCGGTAGTGGTAGCGACGGATAAAAAGAAGGCGCTCGATCAGGCACTGGCGCAGATTGAAAAGCAGCACGGCGCAAACGCTGTCATGTACCTCGGACAGGAGAGCGAGCCGCTGGACAAAGAGGTTATTTCGACCGGTTCCATCGGCCTGGACATGGCGCTGGGCATCGGCGGCCTGCCGCGCGGCAGAATCATCGAGATTTATGGACCGGAATCCTCCGGTAAGACCACGCTGGCACTGCATGCGATCGCATCGGCACAGGCGAAGGGTGGCATCGCGGCGTTCATCGACGCGGAGCATGCGCTTGATCCGGTCTATGCGGCGGCGCTCGGCGTCGATGTCGACAGCCTGCTGGTTTCCCAGCCGGACAGCGGTGACCAGGGCCTTGAAATCGCGGAACAGCTCGTCCGTTCGGGCGCACTGGATATCATTGTCATCGACTCGGTTGCCGCGCTGGTTCCGCGCGCCGAAATCGAGGGCGAAATGGGCGATTCGTTTGTCGGCCTGCATGCGCGCCTGATGAGCCAGGCACTGCGCAAGCTGGCAGGCGTCATTTCCAAGTCCAAATGTGTCGCAATCTTTATCAACCAGCTGCGTGAAAAGGTCGGCGTCATTTACGGTTCGCCGGAGGTCACGACGGGTGGCCGCGCCCTCAAGTTCTATGCATCCGTGCGCATTGATGTGCGCCGTGTGGAGCACCTGAAGGACGGCGAAACGCTCATCGGCAGCCACACCCGCGCAAAGGTCGTCAAGAATAAGATGGCGCCCCCGTTCCGCGAGGCGGAGTTCGACATCATGTACGGCGAGGGCATCTCGCGCACAGGCGAGCTGGTCGATCTGGGCGTCGAATACGGCCTGATTAAGAAGGGCGGCGCGTGGTTCACCATCGGGGAGCAGCGCTTCCAGGGTCGTGACAACGCGAAGAAATATATCTCGGAAAATCAGGATGTCGCGGACAAGCTGGAAGCGGACATCCGCGAAGCGATTCAGGAGAGCCGCAAGAAGGCACAGGAAGAGCGCGATGCGCGCAACGAGCTGCGCCGCAAACAGCTGCGCAGTGAGGGTGCATCCCACGCGGAGGAAGAAGGCGAATCCGCACCGGGGGAGGAAAAGCCGGCACAGCGCCGCTCGGCGGCGGTGTCCATTGATGCGGACGACTTCGGCGAGGACGATATTTAATGGACGGGCAGCTGGATGAAGAGCAGTACCGCAAGGCGGCGGAATGCGCGGCAAGGATGCTCGCACGCCGTCCGCTGTCGGCAGCGATGCTGGAACAAAAGCTGCTGGAAAAGAATTTTTGTGAGGAAGCCGCGGGTTATGCGGTGGAGCGCATGCGCGTGCTCGGCGCGGTGGATGACGCCGCATTTGCCGAGCTGGTTGTGCGCTCGTATGCGCGCAAAGGCTGCGGCGAGCTGCGCATCCGGCAGGAGCTGCGCGTGCGCGGCGTGCCGGACGATGTGATCGCGCAGGCATTGCGCGGTTTTGAGCCGGAACAGGATGCCATGCTGAAGCTGCTGGACAAGCGGCTGCACGGCGATGTATCTGACCGGCGCGAATGTGAAAAGGCGATGGCGGCACTGCAGCGGCGCGGATTTACGTTTTCCCAGATCCGCGCGGCGATGCAGGCATACCGCGCCGGAGCCGAAGAGGACCAATAAGCGCGGCGGGGCTGCGCACCGAGGAGGAAATTTACGCTTATGTCAATTCGATTGGGATTGATTTCACTGGGCTGTGCCAAGAATCTTGTGGACAGCGAACACATGCTGGCACAGCTTGCAGAAGCCGGCGTTACGATTGTCGATGATGTCGCAGATGCGGATGTTGCGGTCATCAATACCTGTGGCTTTATCGAATCCGCAAAGCAGGAGGCCATTCAGGCCATTCTGGAGACAGCGGAACTGAAAAAAAGCGGACAGCTCAAGGCACTGATTGTCACCGGCTGTCTGGTGCAGCGCTATCCGGAGGAGATCACCGAGGAAATGCCGGAGATTGATGCTGTGCTCGGCACAGGCAGTTATACCAATATCGTCGACGCGGTGCGCGCAGTCATGCAGGTGCCGGGCACGGTGTACCGCAATTTCGGCCAGATTGATGAGGCTGAGATGGAGGGCGGGCGCATCCTGCTCACACCGGGATATTCCGCCTATCTGAAAATTGCGGAGGGCTGCAACAACCACTGTGCTTACTGTGTCATCCCGAAGCTGCGCGGCAAGTTCCGCTCGCGTCCGATGGAGGACATTCTGGAGGAGGCGCGCGCCATGGCGGTAGCCGGCGTGCGTGAAATCATTGTCGTGGCACAGGATATCACGCGCTATGGCACTGACCTGTACGGTGAGCGCCGCCTGTCCGACCTGCTGCACGAGCTGTGCGCGATGGACTTCACCTGGGTGCGCCTGCATTATCTCTATCCGGATGAAATCACGGATGACATGATTGAAACGATTGCAACCGAGCCGAAAATTGTGAAGTATCTGGATATCCCGATTCAGCATGTCAACAACCGCATTCTGAAGGCGATGCACCGCCGCGGCGACAGCGCATTCCTGCGCAGTTTGTTCAACGAGCTGCGTTCGCGCATTCCCGGACTTGTGCTGCGTACGAGCCTGATTGTGGGTCTGCCAGGTGAGACAGAGGAAGAATTTGAAGAGCTGTGCGAATTTATGCGCGAGATGAACATTGAGCGCGCGGGCGTATTCTGTTATTCGCCGGAAGAGGGCAGTGAAGCCGCGGAAATGCCGGATCAGATCGATGAGGAGACCAAAAATGAGCGCCGTATGATTATCGAAGAGCTGCAGTCGGATGTACTCGACCGCTTTGCCGCCCGCATGAAGGGCCAGCTCATCGAAGTGCTGTGCGAGGGTTGGGACGGCGAAACCGGCCTGTATTATGGCAGAAGCTATGCCGATTCGCCGGATATCGATGGCCGTGTGCTGTTTGACAGCGCGTTTTCTGTCGAGGAAGGCCAGTTTGTCCCGGTGCGCATCACGGGCGCACAGGGTGCCGACCTGACCGGAAATACCGAAACAATGGAATGACGCGATTGACACTCGGAGAGTGACAACGTATAATAAACGGTGCGGAACCTGTTCCCGCACAACATATTTTATAAGGAAGGAACACATATGACACTTGCCAATAAAATTACATTGGCGCGCATTGCGCTGATTCCGATTTTCCTCGTGCTCGCGGTGCTTGGCGGAACCACGTTTGACATCCTTGCACTGGTGCTGTTCATCGTGTGCAGCGCCACCGATTTTCTCGACGGCTATGTCGCGCGCAAATACAATCAGGTGACAGATTTTGGCAAATTTGTCGACCCGCTGGCGGATAAGCTGCTGGTGTGTGCCGCGATGATGATTTTTGTCGACCGCGGCCTGATGTATGGCTGGATGGTTTTCATCATCCTCGCGCGTGAATTTATCATCACCTCTCTGCGCACGGTTGCCATGGGCAAAAACCGCGTGCTCGCCGCAGCGTGGTCGGGCAAGGTGAAGACCTGTGTCCAGATCGCGGGCGTCATCGTCATTTTCCTGTGCAGCATCGTGAGCGGCGGCAATCCGACCGGCACGGCACACACGCTCGTTGTGATCGCGGGCTGGGTTATGACGCTCATGACGCTGTACTCCGGCTATGACTACATGCACCGCAACTGGGATATCGTTGCAGAGGGCGCAACCCGTTCCAAATAAATCAAACTGTCTAAACGGCAGACAAAGGGGAGACCGTTTTTATGAAGCTGTATAATTCCATGACACGCAAAAAGGAAGAATTTGTTCCGATTGAGCCGGGAAAGGTCAAGATGTATTCCTGCGGCCCGACGGTCTATAATTTCTTCCATATCGGCAATGCGCGTCCGTTTATTCTTTTTGACACCCTTCGCCGCTACTTTGAATACCGCGGCTATGAGGTTCAGTTCGTCCAG
>CALYTA010000060.1 GCA_945486175.1 uncultured Clostridia bacterium
AGGTCGACGTTATGGTTCCGGAGGAATACATGGGCGACGTTATCGGCGACCTGAATTCCCGCCGTGGCCAGATCCAGGGCATGGAGCCGCGCGGCGCCGTACAGGCAATTTCCGCAGCAGTTCCGCTGTCCGAAATGTTCGGTTACGCGACCGACCTTCGTTCCCGTTCCCAGGGCCGCGGCCAGTATGTCATGCAGCCGAGCCACTACGCGGAGATCCCGAAGTCCATTCAGGAGAAGATCATCGCAGGCCGCAACAAGCAGGGCTAATTCCAAAGGTTATGCTTGCTTTTTGGCAGGCATTAAGATACAATAAGTCTGTAATGACTATGTCCCTATCATACAAAGGAGGATAACAACAATGGCAAAGGAAAAGTACGTAAGAGACCTGCCTCATGTTAACATTGGCACCATCGGCCATGTCGACCACGGCAAGACCACCCTTACCGCTGCAATCACCAAGGTTCTCGCTCTGGAAGGCGAAGCTGAGGTTATGAAGTATGATGAGATCGATAAGGCTCCGGAAGAGAAGGAGCGTGGCATCACCATCAACACCGCTCACGTCGAGTACAAGACCAAGAATCGTCACTACGCACACGTTGACTGCCCGGGCCATGCCGACTACGTTAAGAACATGATCACCGGCGCTGCTCAGATGGACGGTGCAATCCTGGTCGTTTCTTCCGCTGACGGCCCGATGCCGCAGACCCGTGAGCACATCCTGCTGGCTCGCCAGGTAGGCGTTCCGTACATCGTTGTCTTCATGAACAAGGTTGACCAGGTAGACGACGAGGAGCTGCTGGATCTCGTAGAGATGGAAATCCGTGAGCTGCTGAGCGACTACGAGTTCCCGGGCGACGACATTCCGATCATCCGCGGCACCGCTCTGGGCGTTCTGGAGTGCGAGTCCACCGATCCGAATGCACCGGAGTACGCTTGCATCCATGAGCTGATGGACGCTGTCGACGAATACATTCCGACCCCGGAGCGTAAGTCTGACCTGCCGTTCCTGATGCCGGTCGAGGACGTATTCTCCATCACCGGTCGTGGTACCGTTGCTACCGGCCGTGTAGAGCGTGGCCAGATCAAGATGGGCGAAGAAGTTGAAATCGTCGGCCTGATGGACGCTCCGCGCAAGACCGTTGTTACCGGTATCGAGATGTTCCGCAAGCTGCTCGACTACGCTGAAGCCGGCGACAACATCGGCACCCTGCTGCGTGGTATCCAGAAGAACGAGGTCGAGCGTGGCCAGGTTATCGCTAAGCCGGGCTCCATTCATCCGCATACCAAGTTCAAGGGCCAGGTATACGTTCTGAAGAAGGAAGAAGGCGGCCGTCATACTCCGTTCTTCAACAACTACCGTCCGCAGTTCTACTTCCGTACCACCGACGTTACCGGTGTTATCTCCCTGCCGGAAGGCGTTGAGATGTGCATGCCTGGCGATAACGTCGACATGGACGTTGAGCTGATCACCCCGATCGCTATCGAGAAGGGCCTGCGTTTCGCTATCCGTGAGGGCGGCAGAACCGTTGGTTCCGGCGTCGTTACCGAGATCTACGAATAATTTATAGTATCTCTTTGAGATAACGCACATTTTGTCCCGTCCGGATACATCCGGACGGGACTTTTTGCGTGTTCCGTGCTATAATAGGAGGGCAGAAATTTTGACGGAGGACAGGATTATGGACAACGAGCTGCAAAGCATCAGCGGCACGGTGGATGCGGTGATTTATCAGAATGAAGACAACGGCTATGCCGTCATCCGTGTGGTTGCAGACGGCGGCGAGGAGGTAACGGCAGTCGGCACGCTGCCGCAAATCTGTCTCGGCGAGGAGCTGATGCTGACCGGACACTGGGTTACCCATGCCTCTTACGGCGAACAGTTCCAGACGGAATATTTTGAGCGCCGTATGCCTGCCACGGTCAAGGGCATTGCAGATTACCTGTCCTCCGGCATTGTCAAGGGCATCGGCCCAAAGCTCGCACGCAAAATCGCAGACCGCTTTGGCGAGGAAACCTTTGAGGTCATGGCAAATGAGCCGGAGCGTCTGACCTGCATCAGCGGCATTACGGCGCGCAAGGCAGAGTCCATCGGCGAGCAGTTCCGTCATCAGACGTCTATGCGCCGCCTGATGGAGTTTTTGATGGAGAATGAGCTTCCGCCGCAGCTGGCGGCGCGGCTGTACAAGCGGTATAAGGAATCTGCGATCGAGCATGTCATGGAAAACCCGTATTTGCTGTGCGGAGAGGAATTTGAAGTGGATTTCACGGCGGCGGATACGCTGGCGCTGTCACAGGGCATGGCCCTGGACAGCCCGGAACGACTGAAGGCGGGAATCCTGTATACGCTCCGATTCAATCTGACCAACGGACATACGTTTATTCCAAGGGACAAGCTGCTTGCCACATCGAGCCGCCTGTTGCAGGATGAGGACGGCTTTGAGCCGGAGGCAGAGCTGTTGGACGATGCCTTTGCACAGTTGGAAGATACCGGACGGCTGGTATGTGAGCATATCTGCCGCCGCGATGCGGTCTATCTGGGGCCGATGCACGAGGCAGAGGTATTTGTGGCGGATTATCTCTCCGAATTGTCGGATGCGGAATTTGAATATGAGTTTGATGTGCGCGAGCTGCTCGATTCGCTGGAGGAAAACAGCGCAATCACCTATGCGCCGCGGCAGCGGCAGGCGATTGAATGGGCGGCACGGTATGGACTGGTGATTCTGACCGGCGGCCCTGGCACGGGCAAGACAACGACCGTGCGCGGCATGCTGGAATTTTTCGATGCGGTCGGGCTGGAGACCGTGCTGGCCGCGCCAACCGGGCGCGCGGCAAAGCGCCTGAGCGAGCTGTGCGGGCGCGAGGCAAAGACCATCCACCGCCTGCTTGAAGCGGGATACCGCGGCGCGGACCCGCATGCGGCATTTGCCCGCAACAAAGAGAACCCGCTGGAATGCGATGTTGTGATTCTCGACGAGGTGTCGATGATCGATATTGTGCTGATGCAGGCGCTGCTTGAGGCATTGCGGCCGGAAACGCGGCTGATTCTGGTGGGCGATGCCGACCAGCTGCCGCCGGTCGGCCCGGGCAATTTCCTGCGCGACTGCATCGGCTCCGAGCGCATTCACACGGTCGAGCTGGACGAGATTTTCCGTCAGGCACAGCAGAGTGCGATTGTGCGCAACGCGCATGCCATCAACCATGGAGAAATGCCGGTCAGCGGCGGACGCGACGGCGATTTCTTCATTATGAAGCAGCGCAGTGCGGATGATGTCATGGCGACTGTCGTGGAGCTGTGCCGCAAGCGCCTGCCGGATTATTATGGCTTTTCGCCTGACCAGATTCAGGTGCTGACACCCTCCCGCCGACAGGCGGCAGGCACGCACCAGCTCAACCGCATGCTGCAGGAGGCACTCAATCCGGCGGAACATGGCAAACCGGAAAAGCGTTATGGTGATACCGTATTCCGGCTCGGTGACCGCGTCATGCAGGTGCGCAACAATTATGACATTGTGTGGGAAAAGCAGGATGACCCGGATGAGGTCGGCTCAGGCATGTTCAACGGCGATGTCGGACGGATTGTCGGCATTTCCCTGCCGGAGGAGAGCATGCTCATCCAGTTCGATGACAAGCTGGCGCATTATTCCTTCGACATGCTCAGCGAGCTGGAGCTGGCATATGCGATGACTGTGCACAAGTCACAGGGCAGTGAATTTGACGCGGTGATTGTCGCGCTGCCCCACGGCATTGGCAGGCGGCTGCTCACGCGCAACATCCTGTATACGGCGATTACGCGCGCCAAGAAGCTGCTGGTGCTCGTCGGCGATCCGGCAGTGACGGAGACCATGGTGAACACCAACACGCGCAACCGGCGCTACAGCGCGCTGCGTGCACGGCTCATCCGCAGTGCAAAGGAGCCGGAGCAGATGGGGCTGGAGGAATGAGAGCGCTGACGCTGCTGTATCCGCCGGAGTGTATGGTGTGCAGGCAGAAAATTGAGGAGGAACAGCATGGGCTGTGTCCGGGCTGCCGCAGCCGTCTGGAGGGGCAGATGCGGGCGCTGTATTGTCCGGCACCGGAGAACACGGATGCGCTGGTGTGTGCCGCGCCGTATGACGGACGCTTCCGGCGTGCGGTTTTAGATTATAAATTTAACCATCGGTATGCGTATGGCAGGCCGCTTGCGGAGCTGGCCGCGCGGGCATGGGAGCTGCATCACATGCCCCGGCCGGAGCTGGTTACCTGCGTGCCGATCAGCCTGACGCATGCACATGAGCGCGGCTTTAATCAGAGCAAGGAACTGGCAGCGTGCATCGCGGCACAGTGGGATGTCCCGTTTGCGGAAACACTGCGCAGGCGGGTACTCGCGCGCCGACAGTCTGACCTGCATGCAGAGGAGCGCTGGCGCAATGCCCGACGTGCCTTTTTCCCGCGCAGCTCGGCGGATGTCAACGGAAAGACTGTCCTGCTGGTCGATGATATTGTCACGACAGGCGCGACAGTCAGCACATGTGCGGGCATTTTGCGCGAAATGGGAGCTGTGCGCGTCTGGGTGCTCTCTGTGGCGAAAACAGTGCAATAATAAGTTTCTGATCGACAAAAAACGACGAGCTCTGTCGAACAAAAAAGCAGCATCCTGTGTATCAGTGCTGTCCAAACCGGCATATACTGTTGTGTAACCCGGAAAACGGACAGGAGGGACACAGGATGTTTGAGTTTGGCATGGATTTGGGAACATCGTCGGTGCTGCTGTACCGGCAGGGAAAGGGAATTGTCCTGCGCGAGCCATCGGTGGTCGCGGTGCGCCGCAGAAGCGGACAGGTTGTCAGTGTCGGACAGACGGCGCGGGATATGCTCGGCCGGACACCGGAGGATCTGCTTGCCGTGCGGCCGGTGCGCGGGGGTGTCATCACCGACTGTGAAATTGCCGGCATCATGGCGCGCACCATGCTGAAGCGCGCGGGCTGTGGCGGCGTATTCCGCCCCAATCTGCTCATCTGTGTCCCGCCACTGGTGTCCGAGCTGGAGGAACGCGCAGTGATCGATGCGGGCATGCAGGCGGGCGCGTCCCGGGTCTATCTGATGGAACAGCCGGTTGCCGCAGCCGCAGGTGCAGGCGTTGATCCGCACAGCCCGAAGGGCACGCTGGTCGTGGATATCGGCGGCGGAACGACGGATATTGCCGTGATTTCCATGGGTGCAGTCGTGCGGGCGGCATCCATCCGCATTGCGGGCGACAGCTGTGACAATGCGGTGCAGGCCTATATGAGAGAGGCACATGATCTGTACATCGGGCTGTCCACTGCGGAATACATCAAATGTGAGATCGGCGGCGTGCTGCCGCGCGAAGAGGAAAAACAGCTCACCGTACGCGGACGGCGCGTATCCGATGGGCTCCCCGCCTGTGTGGCGGTTACGTCGGGCGAATTGATTCCCATCCTGTGTGAACAGGCAGAACAGATTCTCTCCGCCATCTGTGAGCTGATTGAAATTACGCCGCCGGAACTGGTCGGAGACCTGACAGAAACCGGTCTGGTGCTGGCAGGCGGAGGCTCCAGGCTGTATGGCATTGACAGCTATCTGTCACAGGAGCTGGGACTGGAGACACATTGTTCTGACGACCCGGAGGCATGTGTGATCCAGGGGACAAGCCGGGTTCTGGGCAGATTAAAGGATCGCAAAGAGGGCACCATCAATATTGCGCGCCGCAGGCAGGGGATCATATGATTCCCCGCCTGTTTTTTGTATGGCGCAGAGAAAAAGACCGCCTGCAATCAAATTGCAGGCGGTCTGCTGTGTTTTTACATTTAGTCCTTCTGAGCCTGGGCGATATCGATGTATTCGAGTATCATATCGACAACCTTGCTGACACCAAGGACGCCGGAGTCCAGGCACATGTCATAGTTGGCAGCATTGCCCCAGATCTGGCCGGTGTAGAAGTTGTAATACGCGGCGCGCTGCTTGTCCAGCTTTTCCAGCGTTTCCTTGGTCGCGTCAGGAACCTTCGGGTCATCCTTGGCGTGCTCGAGGCGTTTTTCCATCGAGGCCTTGATGAAGAAATTGTAGATTTCCGGCTCCTTGCGCAGGATGTAATCCGCACAGCGTCCGACAAAGACGCACGAACCCTTGGCGGCAAGATCACGGATGATATTGCGCTGGGTGACATACAGCTGATCGGTCAGCGACAGACCATTGATACCGGCGGAGCCGAACATGGTCAGCGAATATAAAAAGCTGTTGGTTGCACGGCGGTCGAGCTGATCGAACAGCTCCTCACTGAAGCCGCTCTCCTTCGCAGCAAGGGTGATCAGTGCGCGGTCATAATAGGGGATGCCGAGGCGGTTCGCCAGCTCCTGTCCGACCTCACGGCCCTGACTGCCGTACTGACGGCTGATGGTGATGATGGTATTGGCTTTCATGTAGACTCCCTCCGATCCTACAGGAATTTTATGCTGGAAGCATTTTGCTTATTACCTGTATTTTACGTCAAAATGTGGAAAAAGTCAACAAAAAGCAACCGTGCAGCATGAGAACTTTTTGTGAAGTTTTACAGATTATGCGTCTTCCACGATGGCAGTGCCGATTTCGTTGACATTGCCCGCGCCCATGGTCAGGATCAGGTCGCCGGGCTGGGCAATTTCGCGCAGGCGCGCTTCAATCTTGTCGAACGAATCGTAATATTCGCCGTCCTCCAGTGCATCCGCAATGTC
>CALYTA010000061.1 GCA_945486175.1 uncultured Clostridia bacterium
GAGGGCTGCGCATAAAAATGGCCCTCTGAAAAAGTGAGGAGAACCAATGGCAACAGGAAGAGAAAGAAACGGGAAAATTGCGGTGCTGTGCGGCACGGTCGTGGTTGTCGCGGTCATCGCAGTCGCAATGTTCATCGGTATGAGCAAAAGCGGCGCTACGGATAAAATGACATCGGCACAGATGGCGTGTGGTGAGAACCATGTCCTGGTTGTCGATGCGGCGGGCGATGTGTATGCATGGGGCCACAACCTCAAGGGTGAGCTGGGCGATGTGACCTGCGACAATAAGTCCGAACCGGTAAAAATTGAAGTGCCGGGCAAGGTTGTCCAGGTTGCAGCGGGCGATGAGCTGTCGTTTGCGCTGTGCAAAAACGGCGACCTGTACGCGTGGGGCAACAACGAGAGCTACCAGATGGGCGACGGCATGAATATCAGCCGCATGGAGCCGGAGAAGGTCATGGAGGATGTCAAGGCGATTGCCGCGGGCAGCTACCATGCACTGGCGATCAAAAAAGACAACGCCCTGTATGTCTGGGGCAGAAACAAGGACGGCGCACTCGGCATTTCCGAGAGCGAATGTGACCAGACGGATGAGAACGGCTATGCCTGCCAGTCCACAGCGGTCAAGCTGATGGACGATGTCAAGGCGATTTCCGCCGGCCTGGATTACTCCATGGCAGTCACCTCTGACGGAACGCTGTACGCATGGGGCCACAATGTCGAAGGACAGCTCGGACTGGCGAAGGCAGACAGCACCAATGCCGACGGCCAGCCGTACCAGTCCGTACCGGCGAAGGTGATGGACGACGTGAGCGAGGTCGCATGCGGCGAGCGCTATCAGGCGCTTGCACTGACGACAAACGGCGACCTGTATTGCTGGGGCAATGCCAGCGTCGGCTCGGTCGGCACGCGCGAAGTGGATGACACCGAGAATATGATCCAGACACAGCCGCTGAAAATTATGAGCGATGTCAGCGAAATTTCGGCAGGCAGCGCACACAGCCTTGCGCTCAGAAATGACGGCACGCTGTACACCTGGGGTGTCAACAATTACGGCCAGATCGGCATCAAGAAGGGCGAATTCCAGTATGCCATCGGTGAGGAAGCGATTTACTGCCAGGCGACACCAGTGAAGCTCGCGGAGAATGTCGAAGCGATTGCGGCGGGCGGCTTCATGAGCCTGTACCGTTCATCGGACGGCGTTCTGAAAAGCGTCGGCTGCAACCTGTACGGACAGCTGGGCATCGGCTCGGAGGAAAGCTCGATTTCCACACCGCATGCAGTTTATCTCAAGTAAATACAGAACAGACCGCAGGCCTCCGGCACGCAGCAGCGTGCCGGAGGCTTTTTCATAATCTGTTCAGGATTTACCCAGGACAGAAAAACAATAAAACAAGCATATAAACATATAAAAACTGCCCGGAAAAGCACAAAAACGAAAAAACAGACCGCTGGGAGGCGTTCCGGAGCGTAACAGCAAGAAAGTAAAAGAATCGGGAAGCGCAGCGGGAAATTGCCGGAAAAAAAGCCAATTCTTTCGCAACAAATTTATATTCAAAATCGGGTTTTCACACTATAATAAAGCCACAAAAACAAAGAGGGAACACAAAGGGTTCCCTAATCACGACAGCGAACCGATACGAAAAGAGGGATTCTGATGACTGCTGTTATGACACTGATTCTTGTTATTTTACCGTGTGTCGGCATGATTCCGGCACATATGGCCGCCCGGCTTCCGATGTATGAGGAAGAATTCGATTATCTGGTATTTTGATAGAAAGAGGAATGAACGATGACAATTCTGACTACTGTGCTGCTGCTTGCACTGCCGCTCGTCGGCATGGTTCCGGTTCACATGGCAAATACGCTGCCCGCACCGGAAGAAGTATATGACATGAGATAATAACCATTTTTGTTTCCATGATACGGAGGGGAATACAATGACAATCCGGATGACTGCACTGCTGATTATCCTGCCGCTTGCCGGCATGGTTGAAGAGCACAACAGCCTGGTACCTGCAATTCCGGCAGAGTCCACCGGCTATGATTACCGCTGACACCACCTTTTCTGAATATACACATAGTTTCTCCGCAAAAACCGCAGGCTGAAGGGAACCTGCGGTTTTTGTGTTTTCCGGACAGGAAAAAAGAGGGGACAGGCATGTGCCTGTCCCCTCCGGAAGTCAGATTTCAGATGTGAGTGAAACTCAGCCGAAGTAACGCTTCAGCAGGCCCTCGAAAGCCTTGCCGTGGCGAGCCTCGTCGCGAGCCATCTCATGAACGGTGTCATGGATTGCATCGAGGTTAGCAGCCTTAGCGCGCTTAGCCAGATCGAACTTGCCAGCGGTTGCGCCGTTCTCAGCGTCAACACGCATCTCGAGGTTCTTCTTGGTGGAGTCGGTTACGACTTCGCCCAGCAACTCTGCGAACTTGGCAGCGTGCTCAGCCTCTTCGTAAGCAGCCTTTTCCCAGTACAGGCCGATTTCCGGATAGCCTTCTCTGTGGGCAACGCGAGCCATAGCCAGGTACATGCCGACTTCAGAGCACTCGCCCTCGAAGTTTGCGCGCAGGTCAGCGAGAATGTCTTCGCTTACGCCCTGTGCAACGCCGACAACATGCTCAGCTGCCCAGGTCTTCTCGCCGGACTGCTCGGTGAACTTCTCAGCCGGAGCATGGCAGATCGGGCACTCTGCCGGAGCTGCGTCGCCTTCATGGACATAACCACATACAGAACATACAAACTTTGCCATAATTGTGTTCCTCCTGAATCCTTATTGTTTTGATGAATGTTGAGTCTCGGGAAGAAACTGTTCCAGAGACAATTCGTACAGTTTGGTGCGGATATCCTGGTTAATGGTGCCGAATATCCGGTGAAACGTGCACTCCTTCTTCTGTGCCACACGGCTGCAGTCGAATTCGGTGCTGAGACAATGGTTGATTTCGATGGGGCCGTCGATTTCTTCGATGATTTCACCCAGGGAAATCTGTCCGGCGGGACGCGCGAGTTCATATCCGCCGCTGACGCCTTTATAGGATGCGGTCAGCCCGGCCTGTGTCAGCCGGCGCAGGATTTTCAGTGCGAACCGGATGGGAACACCGCTCTCGTCTGATATTTGTTTGGCGCTGATTTTGCAGCCATGTTCAGCCAGACAATACATGATGCGGATTGCATAATCCGCTTCGTGCGTGATACGCATGGTGTACCTCCGAACCTTTCCTTTGTCTATGGCTATAGTATACATTTGCGCTCCAAAATTGTCAAGTAATAATCATTACTATTTTTAAAATTTTTGTCGGGATAAAAAACCTTGAAAAAATGCAAAAAAAACAATTGACATTTTGGGGACGTTCTATTATAATATAACTCGTCGCTAAGAGATGCGGCAGCAAAATCGAATGTAAGTTCGGTTTTTCCCCTCGATTTGCTCATACAACTCAACATGCGACTGTGGCGGAATAGGCAGACGCGCACGTTTGAGGGGCGTGTGGGCAACCGTACCGGTTCAAGTCCGGTCAGTCGCACCAATATGCAGATGTGGCGGAATGGCAGACGCGCTAGTTTCAGGTACTAGTGTTCGCAAGGACATGGGGGTTCAAGTCCCCCCATCTGCACCACATCGGAGCGAGGCAAGCGCTTTGCTCCGATATTCTTTTCTTTTTATGCGGATCAGGCGATATGCCCCGCCTCGGCTGTCTTTGCCGTGTAAAAATAAGAGACATCAATTCAATATGGCATGCAGATGTGGCGGAATGGCAGACGCGCTAGTTTCAGGTACTAGTGTTCGCAAGGACATGGGGGTTCAAGTCCCCCCATCTGCACCATGCAAAAAAGAACTTCAACCAACGGTTGAAGTTCTTTTTTCGTTTAACCCTGTTTTTTCGTCCGGATACACACGCCGATTGCCAATAATACCGCGGCTGTGAGCACAACCGGGAGCAGCACGAGCTGGTACAGGTGCAGCGCATCCGCAAACGATCGGTTTGTCCCGGCGGTCATCGTGCAGACAACACCGGCCAGGATTGACGCACCCCACACGACCTGCTGTCCGGAGCCGCGCCGCGTGACTGCCTGCACACTGCCTGAGAGAAAGTCGAGCAGCAGTGCCGCGCGCGCAACCGTGCAGACAATCAGGCTGCCGGAAATCAATACCTCGCCGCGCTGGAACGACTGGCCAAATTCCAGCACGCTCGCCGCCGTATAGGACGGATAAAACACCGCCTGTGCACCCGCTTCGCCCAGCAGGCAGATGTTGCGCACATACAGCAGGCAGAGCAGCACGCCTGCCAGCACACAGGCGCGCAGCAGGCCGGTGCGCGTTTGCGTCCCCGTCCCGCCGAGCACCGCTGCCGCATAAAATACCTCGCCGAACGGCACGGACAGCAGAAGATACGCACGCGGCAGCATTGCCTGCCAGCCGTCCGACAGCATCGGCCACAGCTGTTTCCAGTCCAGCTGGCGCACGCTGAGCAGCAGCGATACCGCAAGCGCAATCACAACGACCCAGACAACCGGTTCCGTCCACAGCACAAGCCGTTCGATACCGCCCTGTGCCGCCGCTGCCGCGCACAAAAGCACAGCCGCCGCCAGCAGCCAGACCGGCCACTGTCCGCCGGATACCGTGCGCAGGAAAATCACACCGCCAAGCACCGACATACACAGCGACCAGAATGCCAGTGCAGTGAGCAGGATCAGATATAGCCCGCCGCCCACCGAACCGAACGCCGCTGCGGGCAGGTCAAACCACTGCGCCTGCGGCATGCGCTCCGACGGCAGGCAGCACAGCGCCGCCAGCGGCAGGCTGAGCGCACAGGCAAGTGCGAGGGCAATCCAGCCGTCACGCCCGTTTTCCGCTGTCATGGTCAGAGACCAGCCGCCCAGTACGACCAGCAGCAGACAGGTTGCCTGCCGCCCGTTGATTCTGTTCATCGGCTTCCTCCTTCCGCACTCTGTGTGCCGCGCAGCGTCACGCGCACTGTGACCGGTGCGGCGCGCCAGTCGATATCGGAGGAACTGTGCTGCTCCGCCCAGGTACGGCCAAAGCCGAGCGCATCACAGCCTGCCTCCTGTAAGGCCTGTATTACCTGCATGCATTGCAGGCGCAGCACTTCGGCAGCCTGCTGCGCCTGTGTTTTGTCTTCGCAGGAGAGCGATGCCGTGATTTCTACCGTAAACGCAGGCGTGTCCGACGCATCCGCGCTGACCACGGTGTCGATATCGCTCAATTTATAGCGTGTGGTTCCATCGTAAACGGTTGCCGTGTCGCCCGCCTGCATCAGCAGGCACAGCACACCGGTCTGTGCTTCGTCCAGCCAGCCGCACAGCACATCGCCGGAAAACAGCGCGGCACCGTCCAGCACCGCCTGTTCGCCCTCGATGGAGACCGCAGGCAGAATCGGGTCAATGCCGTCCGATTCGACGCGGTCCAGTACGCGGTACAGCGGCATATCCGGCGTCTGTGACTGCTTTACCGCGAGATCAATGCTGTCGCCCAGTGCAAAACCCGGCGGGTCACCGCTGACAGAGGCGCATGCGGTGAGCACGGTATCCGCCTGCGCATTTTTCACTGCACACAGCCGCACGGACGGACGCACTTCACTGGAGACTGTCAGCGCGTGCACTGCTTCCTGCATGCCGTCCCGCAGCATATCCGTGCCCAGCAGCAGGACGCGCGCATGGCTCCAGTAGAGTTGGGCATCGCGTCCCGCGCCCGCGTTGTCAATCGCCTGCGCAATGCTGGCTGCTGTGCCGGTTGTGGTGATGGACTGCGGAACAGCGCTGTCCGGATTGGGCACTGCCAGCTCCGCCGTCAGCGTATATGCGCTGTCCTCCCGTGTGATGGCGCCCGCCGTGACAGGGGACAGGTCACCCGCATCGCGCCAGCTGCATCCGCACAGCGTCAGGCAAAGCAGGACGGAAATCCCTGCGCGCTTCATCGCTTCACCCCGTTCCAGCCCGCGAGAAAACGCCGGTCAGGCTTCATGGCAAACCACGGGAAGCGCACCAGTACATCGTCATGGCTGCGCTTTTCCGCAGACAGAAGATTTGTGAGATACGGCACGCCGAACGAGGTCAGCCGGCACACATGCGCGAGAATGATCCCCAGCCCGAGCAGGACACCGTACAGCCCGAGCACAGCCGCGCAGACCAGAAGGAAAAACCGATAAACCAGCGTTGCCGTGCGCAGCTTGGGCACGATGAGCGCTGTCACGCCGGAAAACGCGATGACAATGACCATCGGTGCGGACACAAAACGCGCTTCCACGGCAGCCTGTCCGAGCACGAGACCGCCGACAATGGACAGCGCCTGCCCGATGGTGTCCGGCGTGCGCGTCCCGGCTTCTTTTAAGATTTCAAATACAATCAATGTCCCTACCGCTTCGGTAAACGTTGTAAACGGCACGCCCTGCCGCGAGGCGGCGATGGAAAACAGAAGGCGGGTCGGGATCATCTCCTGATGCCAGGTGAGCAGGGAGACATACACCGCAGGCAGCGTCAGTGTGAGGACAAAACCCAGCATGCGCAGCCAGCGCGTCAGGTTGGTATATAAATACGAAATATAATAGTCGTCATTCGCCTGAAATGCTTCCTGTAAAATGTGCGGGAGGGTGAGCACAACCGGTGTGCCATCTACAACGAGTGCAATGCGGCCTTCCAGCAGCTTTGCCGCGACGATATCCGGCCGTTCCGTGAAGCCCG
>CALYTA010000062.1 GCA_945486175.1 uncultured Clostridia bacterium
CCCGCGACGTTCGGTGCAAAGGTATATAAGATTTCACGCGATCCGCAGGGCAACCGCCTGACCTGGATGAAAATCACGGGCGGCGGGCTGAAAGTCAAGACACTTCTGACCAATACGGGACTTTCTGCCCCGCAGGAGGAAGTGTGGGAGGAAAAAGCCGACCAGCTTCGGCTGTATTCCGGTGAAAAGTATCAGATGACTGATTTTGTGCCCGCAGGAAGCATCTGCGCGGTCACCGGACTGACCAGAACCAGACCGGGCGATGCACTCGGTCTGGAACCGGAATCGCAGGCGCCGGTTTTGCAGCCGGTTCTGACCTATCAGCTGCTGCTGCCGGATGGCTGTGACGCCTATACCGCACTGGGAAAAATCCGGCAGCTGGAGGAGGAAGACCCGCAGCTTCATATCGTCTGGAATGAGCATCTCCAGGAAATTCATTTGCAGCTGATGGGAGAAATCCAGCTGGAAATCCTCAAAAACCTGATTGCAGAGCGGTTTGGCATAGACGTTTCATTCGGTCCGGGCAATATTGTTTATAAAGAAACCATTGCCGCACCGGTCGAGGGCATCGGGCATTTCGAGCCGCTGCGGCACTATGCGGAAACCCATCTGCTGCTCGAGCCGCTTGAACGCGGAAGCGGGCTGGAATTTGCGACCGCATGCAGTGAGGATACGCTTGACCGCAACTGGCAGCGGCTGATTCTCACGCATCTGGAGGAAAAAGAGCATCTCGGCGTGCTGACCGGCTCGCCGATTACCGATATGCGCATTACGCTGCTCACCGGGCGTGCCCATGCCAAGCACACAGAGGGCGGTGATTTCCGGCAGGCAACCTACCGCGCTGTCCGGCAGGGTCTGATGAAAGCGGAGTCTGTCCTGCTGGAGCCGTGGTATGCTTTCCGTCTGGAGCTACCGCAGGACTGTGTGGGGCGGGCGATGTCGGATATCCCGGCGCGCGGCGGCACATTTGATCCGCCGGAGACGGACGGGGAATATGCCGTTTTGACCGGCACCGCGCCGGTCTCCACCATGCAGAATTATCCGCGGGAAGTCGCGGCCTATTCCAAAGGGCGCGGCAGGTTGTCGCTCTCCGTTGACGGCTACCGCCCGTGCCACAACACGGAGGAGGTTGTGGCTCGCATGCAGTATCAGCCGGAGGCAGATCTGGAGAACACGCCGGACTCTGTATTCTGCTCCCATGGCGCGGGCTATCCGGTCAAATGGCATGAGGTAGAGCAGCACATGCACTTGCCCGCTGAGCTCAAAGTGCCAAAAGTGGAGGAAACACCGGCACAGACCATCACGCAGCGCGTGACGCCATCCTACAGCAGCCCGGCAGAGCTTGACCGGGAGCTGAAAAAGATTTTTGAGCGCACCTATGGCAAAATCCAGCGCCGCGGCGCGTTCCGGCCGCAGCAGGCCATGCACTATGACCATCCGCGGGAGGTGCTGCGCCAGTTGGAACCGGCGACCGATTATCTGCTGGTGGACGGCTATAACATTATTTTCTCGTGGGATGACCTCAAAGCGCTGGCGAAGGATAACATCGATGCGGCGCGCCAGTCGCTGATGGATATCCTGTGCAATTATCAGGCATACCGCCGTTGTGAGGTGATTCTGGTCTTTGACGCCTATCGCGTGCCGGGACAGACCGGCGTTGTGGACAACTATCACAACATTCATGTTGTATATACAAAAGAGGCTGAAACGGCGGATATGTTCATCGAAAAGGTATCCTATGAGGTCAGCGGGCGGAAAAATGTCCGTGTTGCCACCTCGGACGGCATCGAACAGATCATCATCTTGGCACATGGCGCGCAGCGCATTTCCGCGCGCATGTTCCGGGATGAGGTTGAGCAGGTAAACAGGCAGATTGCGGCCTCAATCCGCAGCCAGAACCAAAGATAGACCAACAGCGGGAAAAACATAGTGGGAAAAACAGGAAAATGAAATGCAGTTCATACCTGTATCGGAAAAAATCTGCACAATTCCCTATAATAAGGTATGAAGAGGTACAGAATGCGAAGATTTTAAACAAAAATATACAGGATATCCGCTGACCTACTTGACGGGAATACTGGAATAACGTACAATAACAAAAGAAGTATGTGCATGTTCCACATACTTCTATCTACAAGCGGCTGTTGTGAAATGGCGACAGCCGCAAAAGAGAGGAGTAGAAAAAGTGGAAGAAAAGAAATTCCAACCCTACATTCCGGCGGATAAGGTCATGCCTGAATTTACAGTGGTATCTGTAGTTCTCGGCGCATTGCTGGCCATTCTGTTCGGCGGAGCCAACGCGTATCTGGGCCTGCGCGTCGGTATGACTGTCTCTGCATCCATTCCTGCGGCAGTCATCTCCATGGGTATCATCCGTATGGTGCTCAAACGGGATTCCATCCTTGAAAACAACATGGTTCAGACCATCGGTTCGGCTGGTGAGTCAGTGGCAGCCGGTGCAATTTTCACACTGCCTGCCCTGTTCATGTGGGCAGATGAGGGCCTGTGCGATGTACCAAGCCTGCTGGAAATCGGACTGATTGCCCTGTGCGGCGGTGTTCTCGGCGTACTGTTTATGGTACCGCTGCGCAGCGCGCTGATTGTCAAGGAGCATGGCGTGCTTGCGTATCCGGAAGGACAGGCGTGTGCAGAGGTCCTGATTGCAGGTGAGGAGGGCGGCTCCAAGGCGTCCACCGTATTTGCAGGACTTGGCATTGCGGCAGTCTATAAATTTGTGGCTGACGGCCTGAAGCTGTTCCCGAGCGAGGTTGCTTACGAGATTCCGGCATACAAGGGTGCCGGAATTGGCATGGACGTTCTGCCTGCACTGGCAGGTGTCGGTTATATCTGCGGCGTCAAGGTATCTTCGTATCTGTTTGCCGGCGGTATCACCGCATGGTTCGTCATTATGCCGCTCATCGCGCTGTTTGGCGGCGATGCGGTACTGTTCCCGGCAGAGGTGTCGGTCAATGAACTGCTCGCGACCGGCGGCGTCGATGCGGTATGGAGCAAGTTTGTCCGCTATATCGGCGCAGGCGCGGTTCTGGCGGGAGGCATTATGAGCCTGATCAGCTCGCTGCCGCTGATCGTCCGTACCTTTAAGGACGCCATCGGCGACTATGGCAAGAAGGGCCCCAGCAGCACGCTGCGCACCGATCAGGATCTGTCCATGAAGGTTCTGCTTGTGGGCGTACTCGGCATTGCGGTTGTCCTGTGGCTGGTTCCGACCATTCCGCTCAACCTGTTCAGCGCACTGATTGTTATTATTTTCGGTTTCTTCTTTGCAACTGTTTCGTCGCGTATGGTCGGCCTGATCGGTTCGTCCAACAACCCGGTATCCGGCATGGCGATTGCAACGCTGCTGATCTCCACGCTGCTGCTCAAGGCTACGGGCAATAGCGGCACGGAAGGCATGATTGCGGCAATCACCATCGGCGGCATCATTTGTGTCATCGCGGCAATCGCGGGCGACACTTCGCAGGATCTGAAGACCGGCTTCCTCGTCGGTTCGACCCCGAAGAAGCAGCAGATTGGCGAGCTGATCGGCTGCGTGGTATCGGCAATTGCAATTGGCGGCATTATGTATCTGCTGTCCGCGGCATGGAGCTATGGTTCCAACGAACTGCCGGCACCGCAGGCGATGCTGATGAAGATGGTCGTCGAAGGCGTTATGGGCGGCAACCTGCCGTGGACGCTGGTACTGACCGGTGTGTTCATTGCAATTGTTGTCCGTGTCCTCGGCATTCCGGTACTGCCGTTTGCAATTGGTCTGTATCTGCCGATTTATCTGTCCACTCCGATTATGGCGGGCGGCCTGCTGCGCTGGTATCTGGAGAAGCGCAAGTATGCGTCTGAAAAGGCAAAGAATGATTGTGTACAGTCCGGCGTTCTGTATACCTCCGGCCTGATTGCGGGCGAAGGCCTGATCGGCATTCTGCTGGCAGTCCTTGCAATCTGGAAGGTCGGCGACCAGTCTGTCGGAGACATCATCAATCTGTCCGCACGCGGCATTTCCATTGGACGTGTCGGCGGCCTGATTGTATTCGCTGTCCTGCTGTTCACCATTTATCTGTTTGCCAAGAAGGGCGAAAAATCCTCGAAGAGCAAATAAGATATCCTGACAAAATGAGAGCCGGGCTGTAGTGTGACGATACAGCCCGGCTTCAATCAATAGGAGAAAAGAACATTGGCGAAAAAACAAAAAGATAATTACCTGGATTATATTCCGGTACACAATTCACAGAATTCCTGGGATGAAAAAGACGGAAAGGTCACCATCCACATGGTACACCGCGGTTTTTACAGTAAAATTGCGCAGACATTCTTTCATACGCCCCGCGTGAGCCATATCGATCTGGATGCATATGGCAGTTTCGTGTGGAAACAGATTGACGGGGAAAAGAATATCGGCCAGGTAGCCGATGCACTGAAAGCACAGTTCGGAAAAGATGCCGAGCCGCTGTATGACCGGCTGGTAAAATATATGCAGATTTTGCGGAACAACCGGTTCATTCTGTTCCGCGGGAAGGATCGGATGCCGAAATGAGCAGGGGAAGAATTTTGCTGGGTATCCTGCTGTTTGCAGTTGTGACCGCTGTGCTGTATGTTTGGGGACTCAAAAAGTCCATGAGCCAGCAAGAGGATCTGGCCCGCATGCTGTTGTCGAAGTGCGGGCGCCGTGTCCTCAAATATCTGAAAAAACACGAAACCATTACGCTGGCGGAAATTGCCCGGCAGATTGACGGTGTCAAGGTCGGGCAGGCCTGGTCCCGCAAGCGTTTAACTGTGATGGAGCCTGAAAAATTTGCCGCTCAGGTGGCGGAATTTCTGCTGGATCAGCAGTATATTCAGCCGACGGAGGGCAAAGGCTATCGTCTGAAAAAATAAATCTGCCGTAAGGCACATTTTCTATAAAAAGGAGCATTTGATATGGCAGTTCTTGAAAATCTGGAGCCGAAACGTGTGTTTGGCTTTTTTGAGCAGATGTGTGCAATTCCGCATGGTTCCGGCAATACAAAGGCAATCAGCGACTGGCTGAAGGCATTTGCCGATGCGCGTGGCCTGGAAGTGCACCAGGACAACATGGGCAATGTCATCATCATCAAAGAGGCATCTGCCGGGTATGAACAGGCAGAACCGGTGATTTTCCAGGGCCATATGGACATGGTGTGCGAAAAGGCACCCGGCTGCACGAAGGATATGGAGACCGAAGGGCTTGACCTTGCGACGGATGGAGATACCGTCTATGCAGAGGGCACGACGCTCGGCGGCGATGACGGCATTGCGGTAGCGATGGCGCTCGCTATTCTGGATGATCCGGAGATCCGGCATCCGCGTTTTGAGGCAGTGTTCACAGTTGACGAGGAAATCGGTATGCTCGGTGCGGTCGATATTGATGTCAGCCCGCTGAAGGGACGCCGTATGATGAATCTCGATTCCGAGAATGAAGGTGTCTTCACAGTCAGCTGTGCCGGCGGCAATATTTCCCGCTGTGTACTGCCGCTGACGCGTGCACCGTTTGACGGCACGGTTCTGCGCCTGACGGTCGGCGGTTTGCAGGGCGGACATTCCGGTGTTGAAATCGACAAGGGTCGCGGCAATTCCAACATGCTTATGGGCCGCGTGCTGTGTGCGGTCAGCAAGGTGACCGATATGCGCCTGATTTGTGTGGATGGCGGCCTGAAGGACAACGCCATTGCGCAGGAGACCGTTGCAGTCATCTCCGCCGCGGATGTAAACGCAGTGAAAACGGTCTGCGCACAGATGCAGGATGCACTCAAAAACGAGTATCGTTCCACCGATGCCGGTGTTTTCACCGATGTTGGGGAGACAGAAGCTGATCTGCTGCCGATGGATGCGGCAAGCACGCACAATACAGTATGCTTGCTGGCCTGCGCGCCGAATGGCATTCAGGCAATGAGCCATGAAATTGATGGGCTGGTGCAGACCTCGCTCAATCTGGGCGTGCTCAAAACCGAAGAACAGCAGCTCAGTGCATCGTTCTGTGTGCGCAGCAGTGTGGAGACACAGAAGCAGATGCTGGTCGACCGCCTGACCTGCCTGATGTCCGCACTGGGCGGCAGTGTCGAGGTGTCCGGCGACTATCCGGGATGGGAGTTCCAGAAGGATTCCGCGCTGCGCGACCTGATGGCTGAGGTATATACCGAGCAGTATGGACAATCTCCCAGAATTGAGGCCATTCATGCCGGTGTGGAATGCGGCATGTTTGCAGGCAAACTGCCGGGACTGGACTGCGTGTCATTTGGCCCTGACCTGACGGAAATTCATACGTTCCGTGAGCGCATGCATATCGCCTCTGTCCAGCGCACCTGGAAGCTGGTTGTGGAAGTACTCAGACGGATGAAATAACATACACGAGAAAACCGGATACAATTGTGAAGCAGTGATCTGCCGTAAAGGCGGATCACTGCTTTCCTGTTTCTCAAGAGGTACAAATAACTGCTGGATATTACATTTTTTTGAAAAAGGAGGTAGAAATATATAAAAGACCGGCGAATGCATTGAAAATAAATAGTAGACATTTCCTGCAATATATGGTAACATGAGACTACGAATAGTTAAAAATTGATGACAAAGCAGGATTGGGGCTGCGGATTTATTTTTTGTTGGTTTTTCGGGACAAATAG
>CALYTA010000063.1 GCA_945486175.1 uncultured Clostridia bacterium
TCCCGGGACGAGAGCCTGGCGCCGACGGCCAGCAGAGGATGCGCGGAGCATACCGGCGCGCCGAGCAACTCCGCCGAAGCGAAAACCGAGCTGGGCAGCGCGCCGCTGCAATGGCAAATACATTTACTTTTAATCGGCAGCGCCGCCATGTCATTCCACATGTGTCCGATCACGCCATCCGGCGTGGTCACAAACAGGGTATCGCTCGCGTCCATTATGTCTGCCAATGAAGAAAAGCACTGGGACTGTGTGAATGCTGCTGCCTGTTCGGCGTGCTGCGGGGTTTTGCTGAAATAGCCGGTTACGGTCATGCCATGCTGAACAAACAGCTTTCCAAGCGATGTACCGACCTTTCCCGCGCCGATAAATCCAATTTTCATATGAACCACCTCCGTGAAATATCCGGCGGCGATTCCCTGTGCACCGGTTTCACTCGCCTGCCTGCGATATGAACCGTGCCGAAAAAAGTAAGAAGAAAAAACATCCGGTGCAGTTTGTCGGACCAGCATAACATTTTGCTTTCCGTACCAATACCACCCGTCCCGTCTACTTTATCACAACCATCCCCATGAGACAAGCCTTTCTGCGCAAAAGTTCCGTGTTTTTCCGCTGTTTTTTCAACAAAAATTCCGGCAAATTTTTCCGGATTTTCGTGAAAATATATCCCTTTGTCTCTCTTGCATGCTTTGCGTGCACGTGCTGATGATATAGAATAGCAGAAAAAATATTTTCATCCGCACCCCTCTCCTTTATGTTCCTTTTTGTCTCAGGCGTTGGCTTTTTTCCACGCTTTTCGCGCAAATGTACACTTTCACTCACGTTAATTCGACATTTATATTTTGGCTTTTTCTCCTGATTTTTTTGCACTCAGCGAACCTCTCGCCGCTCTGCCCCAATCTCGCATTCATCATGATATCATGCGAAAATTATCTCATTATGCAAATTTGCTGCGGTCAAAATAATTTTACATGTTTCCTCTTGAAATATGTACCATTTTTCCGTATAATGAATACAATTGAGAGAATTATGATCGAATAACTGCATATATCGGCACGATCCCCCTCACTGCCGATACGCGAAAACAAGGAGAGATTTTTATGGCTGAAATTACAAACCAGTTCTGCGAGTCAACAGGCTTCGCAGAGGTCACCCTCAGTCAGTACGGCCGGTATACCGGTGATGCTGACAAACCCCTTCTGCCCTTTCTGAACGAAAAGACGGTTATCACATATGTCACCGGAGACTCCGGCACGATCAAACTTGGCTCTTCTGTCCATTCCATCGAAGCGGGCATGATCGTCGTCCTGTTCCCCGGCCAGTGTGTCAACTGCACGTCCATGGAAGGTTCCCGGATTTCCGCAATGTGGGCGGAGCTGAGCGGCGAAGCGCTGCCATCCGTCCTGATGCGCGCCGGCCTCACCCCGCAAAAGCCCATATTGATGCCCACCGTTCCGGCTGACCAGTCCGAACTGGTCGCAGCCTTCACCCGGCTGACCGATCCGGAAGCCCAGTATGGCCCGCTGCGCGCGACCGGCCTTGCTCTGGAGCTGCTCGACTGCCTGCTGCGCGAGACCCCCCGCCCGTGCCAGCCGAAGATTGCAAACCTCCAGCGCTACTATGTCGACAAGTCCATCCGCTTTATCAAGGCAAAATACCCGCAGGATATCTCGGTTGAGGATGTCGCAGAATACTGCGGCCTGAACCGCAGCTATCTCGGCAAGCTGTTCCGCGATGCGACCGGCATGACCACGCAGGAATACCTCATCCGCCACCGCATGAGTGTCGCATGCAGCTATCTCGAGCGCGCTGCCGCACCGATTGCGACCATCGCACGCTCGGTCGGTTATCCAAACCAGCTGCACTTCTCCCGTGCCTTCCACAAGGTGTTCGGCATCCCGCCGCGTGAGTGGCAGAAGCGCAACCGCAAGGTATAGTTCAAATTTACGACAGCCCCTGACTCCATCGGTCAGGGGTTGTTTTTTGCTTTCAGATAAATGGATTCCTGCATTTCCATATTCCATATCGCATCGTATGCTTCACAGAAATTCACCGCATTGAAAGCGATTGGCTGTATTAAATCAAACTTTCTTCTTGTTTCCATCCTGCAACCAATATTTTCCATATTGTAACCGCATGTCATGTCATTCTATGGTATACTATGCATACATTCCAGATGGTACAAAACGGAGGGGATGGAAATGAAAAAACGTTTTTTGCTGCTTTTTGTCCTGTTAGTCGCCTGCATCGTGCTGTGCGGCTGTGAAACGCCTGTGTCGCGGTGGATTGACAGGCCAAACCCATATGTCTGTGTCAGACAGGCCAATGCGGACGGCAGCTATCTGACCTATGACTATGACGGCGAGGGGAACCGCACACAGGAAACCGCATACACCGCAGACGGCACGGTACAGTACCGCACGGAGTACAAATACAGTCACGACAGCGGCTGGATGGTGGAAGAAAGCCGCTATGCGGCCGACGATACCCTTGAATGGCGTGCCGAACTGGAATACAACGGAGGCATGTGCATCAGCCGGACAACCTATGGCGCGGACGGAACACAGACGCAGGCAGTCAAAACTGATTACGGAGAGAACGACTGGTCGGTGAAAGAATGCACCTATGACGCAGACAACAAGCTGACCGCATGGTGTGACATCACCCGCGACGAAAACGGAAATGAAACCAGGCGGACCTTCCATTTTGCCGACGGCTCGCCCGATCTTGTGACTGAATTTGAGTACGATGGGAATGGCAACAACACAAAAATAACCAGCTATACAGGCGATATCTGCACCGGCTGGCATGAATTGACTTATGATGACGACAACCGCAAATCCTCAGACACGCAGTACAGTGCCGACGGCACGGAGGAATGTGCCTGGCGTTATACCTATGATAAAAAATCCGTAGAAATTTTACAGGTGGATGTGACCGGTTCGGACATGCCGCTGTACCAGTATGAATACCTGCGGCTGTCGGAGTACCGAAAGCGGAACTGAAACGGCATGCATCCAAAAAAAGCACAAAAATACCGCCGTTCCGCACCCTGCGGACGGCGGTTTCGCTTTGCCCGAAATCGTTATATAAATTCATAAATCGCCTTGGCAACACCGTCGTTGTCATTGGTATCGGTGACATATTTCGCCAGCTGCTTGACCGCTTCATCCCCGTTGCCCATGACAACCGGCATGCCGACTATTTTCAGCATATCGGAATCATTGTCGCTGTCCCCGATGGCCATGACCTCATCCATGGAAATGCCCATGACATGCGTCAGCTCGCGCAGTGCCAGACCTTTGTTGACGCCCTCCGGCATGATCTCAAAATTGTTTTCCGCCGAACGCGTGATATGTATGCCGGACAATTGGTTGATTTCACTGAGTGCCTCGGCAAGCACCTGCTGGTCGCCGCGTGCAAATACCTTGGAAACCGGGAATTTATGTTCGCGGATGGTTGCCGCAACATCCGGCAGCACAACCTTGCTCGCCCAGAAGCCCTCTGTGCGCTTGGTATTGGACAGAATTTCATCCGAGTAAGGATTCAGATACAGGCGGTCACCGACATAAATCATGACAGTCACCGGACGGTTCTGCACCGCTTCAACAACCTTTGCACCGATATCCCATGGCATCGCCCATTCCTTGACATTGCGCGCATTGCGCACATCGGAAATAGCCGCGCCGCCCGCGGAAATGAGCAGGGAGGATGCACCGATTTCTTTGGAAAAAACAGCCGCTTCCCCCACAATGCGTCCGGTACAGACGATGACCTTGACGCCCTTGCTCCGGGCATATGCCACCGCTTCCACCGTAGACGGCAGAATATCCACATCACTCGTCAGCACGGTACCATCCAGATCGAGTGCAATCAAACGATACATAATTCCTCTCCTTTCATCCTGTCGTACTTCTGTCAGACCAGTACCTGAAGTACAATTGCACCGCCCAGGAACAGGACGGCAGCGGCCGCACAAACTGCATCATCACGGCCAAATTTCAGCTGGCGCAGACGGGTGCGCCCGGTATCTCCCCGGTACAGGCGGCATTCCATTGCCGTCGCCAGCTCATCCGCCCGCCGGAATGCCGAGACAAACAGCGGGACAAGAATCGGAATGAGCGCTTTTGCCCGGTGCAGCAGATTGCCGGAATCAAAATCTGCGCCGCGGGCGCGCTGTGCGCTCATAATTTTATCGGTTTCCTCCACCAGTGTGGGAATAAACCGCAAAGCAAGTGACATCATCATTGCCAGCTCATGAATCGGCAGATGCAGCTTTTTGAGCGGTGAGAGCAGGCGCTCCAATCCGTCCGTCAGCTGAATCGGTGATGTCGTATAGGTCAGCAGTGAGGCGCCTGCAATCAATAATACCAGCCGTGCCACAATCAGTGCTGCCTTTTGGACACCTGCCATTGTAATGCTCACAAAGCCCGCACGCCACAGGATATCATCCCCCGGCGTCAGGAACAGATTGAGCACGCCTGTGAACACGATAATCACCAGCAGCGGCTTCAATCCGCGCAGCACCATGCGCAGACTCAGTTTGGAAACTGCAATCAAGCCGAAAATATACACGGCAAGAACAAGATATGCCGGCGCACTGCTGCATACAAACAATGCGACAATGATCGCCATGACCAGCAGGATTTTCGTGCGCGGGTCAATGCGGTGCATCAGCGTATTGCCCGGGAAATATTGTCCCAGTGTGATATCCTTCAGCATCCGCGCACCTCCTTCCGGCAGGCGAGCAGCTTCTGCACCGCCTGCTCAACGGTATAACATCCGGTATCCACCGGTATGCCGCGCCTGCGCAGCTCCAGCAAAATCTTCGTGACCTGCGGCACGGTCAGCCCGGAGCGCTCCAGTGCATCCGCCTGTGCAAACACCTCAGACGGCGCACCGGTCAGGAAAATGCGCCCCGCGCGCATGACCACCAGCCGGGACGCCACGCGGGCGGCGTCCTCCATCGAATGCGTGACCAGGATAACCGTTGTGCCGCGCCTGTCGTGCAGGCCGCGGATCAGGTCAAACATTTCTTCGCGTCCTGCGGGATCAAGCCCTGCCGTCGGCTCATCGAGCACAAGGATTTCCGGCTGCATGGCAAGCACGCCCGCCAGCGCCACACGGCGCTTCTGTCCGCCGGACAGCTCAAACGGCGATTTTTCCGCGATGGACTGCGGCAATCCGACTGCCTCCAGCGCATCCGCGACGCGCCGGGTAATCTCATGATTTCCCAGCCCCATATTCGCCGGGCCAAACGCAATATCCTGTCCGACGGTTTCCTCAAACAGCTGGTATTCCGGATATTGAAACAGCAGACCTATGCGGAACCGCACACCGCGCAGGTCAGCGGATTTTGAAAAGATATCCTTCCCATGGAACAGCACCTGTCCGGCCGTCGGGCGCAGCAGGCCGTTGAGATGCTGAATCAGTGTCGATTTTCCCGAACCGGTGTGCCCGATGATGGCGATAAACTCGCCCCTGCGCACCGAAAGACTGACATCATCCAGTGCCTTCTGTTCAAACGGCGTGCCTGCGCTGTACACATGGCTCAGGCCGCGCACCTCCAGAATCGGGGCTTCCCGCTTGATTTCGTTCATGCGCGCCCTCCCTTCAGCCATGCCTCCAGACGGTCGGCACATTCCTCCACCGTCAGCGCATCCGTCTCCAGCCCTGCCTGTGCGCGCGCATTGAGCGCTTCGAGCAGCTGGACACTCTGCGGCGCGGTCAGGCCGAGCGAATGCAGCTTTGCCGTCTGCACAAAAATCTCCCGCGGCGTGCCGTCGAGAATCAGATGCCCGGCCTCGAGCACGGCAACGCGCTGTGCCTGTACGGCTTCGTCCATGTGATGCGTAATCAATACAATGGTGATCCCTTTTTCTTCATGCAGGCGGTGCAGCACATGCATGACATCCGCGCGCCCGCGCGGGTCGAGCATGGCAGTCGGCTCATCGAGCACAATGCATTTCGGCTCCATCGCGAGCACGCCCGCAATCGCAATGCGCTGTTTCTGTCCGCCGGAGAGCAGATGCGGCGCATGCATGCAGTATTCATACATGCCTACCATGCGCAATGCCTCATTGACACGGCGGCGGATCTCCTTTGGCGGAACGCCCATATTTTCCAGGCCGAATGCCACATCCTCCTCGACGACAGTCGCGACAATCTGGTTATCCGGGTTCTGGAATACCATGCTGCACGCGCGGCGGATATCCCATATGCGGTCGGGCTGCATGGTGTCAATGCCGTCCACCAGCACACGCCCTCCGGACGGCAGAGCAATGGCATTGCAGTTTTTGGCAAACGTCGATTTTCCCGAACCATTGCGTCCGAGAATCGCGGCAAACTGCCCGTATGGGATGGTCAGATTCACCCCATCCAGCGCCAGATGCGTCGTATGGGAAAAATCCGTATAGCGGAAGGTCAGATTCTCCGCCTGAATCATTTCCGACATGATACTAATACCTCTGAATCTATAACATCGTGATGGTTCCCATGAAAGGGGGAGGTGTTTACCGGTTCGGGTTGACCCAGCGCGCCGTATTGCCGCACGGCAGGACAAGCCCCGTCGATTTGACCGGCAGACCAAGCTCCTGGCAATCAATGTGCCCGCCG
>CALYTA010000064.1 GCA_945486175.1 uncultured Clostridia bacterium
GCCAGTAATCTCAACAAATTCTTTGGTTTTTCGTGTCGCTCTCGTTGAGTGCCTGAATAGAATACCATTTTTTTCGACCGTTGTCAACAACTATTTTCAGATTTTTTTAAAATACTTCGGCGGGTACCCCATCACCCGCTTGAACACCCGTGCATAATAGTTTGCGTCCTCCCAGCCGACCTGCTCGCCCGCTTCGCTGACCGGGCATCCCTGCTGCAAATATATGAGTGACCGCACAACACGGCGGCGGTTGCGATATTCCACCGGGGGCAGCCCCATGACATCCTTAAAGACCTGCCGGAAATACTTTTCGCTCAGATGCACCTCTTTCGCGAGCGCACCGAAGTCCATCGGCTCACACAGATGCTTTTCTATATACTGTACCGCCCACTGCACACAGGCACGGCTTCCGCCGTCAATGCGGTTTGCACGCGCTTCCTGCTGCCGGTATGCACGGCGAACCGTGACCAGCACCAGCGTGAGTGCCGCGCGGCGCACCGCTTCACTGTCCGCCTGCAATGCTTTTTGTTCACATAAAATCTCATCCAGCCGCTGCCGCACATAATCGGCCTGTTCTGCAGGCAGGCGGATCACACCGCTGCACCGGCTGTCCTCTGCCACATCCCACAGCATCATGCGTTCCCCGGATTCCAGCTTGTCCGGCCAGCACTGGCAGTTGTAAATTTCCACTTCCCCCTGCATTTCAAAACAGTGGTCTGTATGCGGCGGCACAACGCACAGGTCTCCCGGCAGCAGCACAGTCTCGCCCGCTTCGCTCATGTGCCTGCACGAACCGCGCACGGCGAGGAACAATTCCCAGAACATATGCCTGTGCATCGGGACGGAATGCGCACTGCGGTAGACATTCACAGCCACCGCTGTATCCTCCGCCGAAAACGGATAATATCTCTCCAAACCGATCGCCTCCCGATGTGTGAATTGTGCGATTCCACCTGTATATTGTGCTAACCGAGGGCGCACCGCGCATGCTATCATAAAGCTACAGAAACGAACCAGCGTGAGCCTGTCATATAAGGAGGAAAAGCTATGAATTGCAGAGAACGCGAGCTGAAAACCCTGTCGTTTTCCAACGAAGGCCTTGACCGCGGCGCGGTCATCGAGAGCATGTACCCCTGGGACAAAACGGTAAAGGCATGGGATGAACAGGGCCTGAAAACCGGTTTTCTCGACAAGGTGCACTTTGCCACGCTGCCCACTGACAACCTCTATGCGAACAATGCGCCGTATGAGCCATGGGAATACTACTATAATACCATGATGACCGAGCCGGTCTTTGCACATGAGCAGGCACTCGGCCTTGACCCGGTCAAGCGCATCTGCTTCCGCATTCCGTTTATCTCCTTCGACGAAGAAATTTTAGAAGACACCGATGACTACACCATCCGCCGCGACCGCGACGGCTGGACACGCAAATATCCGAAGAACGACGGCCTCGTCGAGGACATCCGTCCGGTCGTCGAGGATGAAGATGACTGGGAAGCGCTTAAGGCGCATACGCAGGAAATGCTGGACCGCTGGTGCACGCCGGAAAATATGGAAAAAGCATATGGCAAATACCGCGAAGGCTCTGCCAGCGGTGAATATTCCGTCCGCCTGCGCTTACAGGGCTTTTTCTGGTGCCCGCGCGACCTGCTCGGCATCGAAGCGCACATGATGGCGTATTATGACTATCCGGAAATGCTCGAAGACATCGCGCGCTTCCAGCTGGATGTCTACAAGCAGCAGCTGGACGGCATCCTGAAAATCGTCCAGCCGAGCACGGTATTCTTTGAAGAAGACCTGTCCGGCAAAAACGGCCCGATGATCTCGCCCGCCTGCTTTGACGAATTCATCACGCCGTGCTATCAGGAAATCATCCCGTTCCTCAAGGAGCGCGGCGCAGGCCAGGTCTTCCTTGACACAGACGGTGACTTCACGCTGCTCATCCCGCAGTTTATGAAGGCAGGCCTGGACGGCCTGCTGCCCATCGATGTCAATGCCGGCGTAGATATTGTCAAAGTCCGCGAGCAGTTCCCGACATTGAAATTCTGGGGCGGCTTCAACAAGCTCGCCATCATCGACGGCCCGGAAGCGATTGAAGCCGAGTTCAAGCGCCTCGAACCGGTCATCCGCCAGGGCGGCTGCATCATCTGCACGGACCATCAGGCTGCTCCGCACACCCCGCTCACAAATTACCAGTATTACATCCGCCGCCTGAAGGAAGTCATGTCCGAATGGCGCGGTGAAAACGCAAACTGACCCCCGGAGCTCCCTCGAAAGAGGGAGCTTTTTTTATTCCGGATACACCAGCTGTGCCGGTGTCCAGTCCGCAAGCACATCGCGCATCTTTTCCGCCATGCGCTTCGCGCCCTCCAGATCATGCGACAGATAGTTGCCGCATTCCGCCTTTGCGGAACCCGGAATGGTCCCTTCAAAATCGCAGATAAACTGCATGGTCTCACGCACCAGTGCAATTGCCGTTTCCTGCGCCATCGTGTCGCGCACGAGGAAATAAAATCCGGTGCGGCAGCCCATCGGGCCGCAGTATACAATTTCATCGCTGTATTTCGTATTGCGCACATAGGTCGCAAACAGGTGTTCAAACGTATGCAGCGCAGGCGGGTCGAGGTATTCGCCGTGGTTCGGCTTTACCATGCGGATGTCATAGGTGATGACATCGCCGTCCACGCGGGACGTATACATTCCCTCGGTGAGGGTATCATGATTGATGCAAAAGCTTGCAATTCGTTTCATATTTTTTGCTCCTGTTGTTTTTTCTCCATTATACGGTATTCTCATTGACGAATGCAACCCCGCTTTTTATAATAGGTAGAGCAGCAAAATTTACCGCAAAGAAAGGAACATTACCTATGAAATGGGGAATTCTCGGCGCACTGGACGCCGAAATTGAACTGATCCGCAAGCACATGGATATCAAGCGCGAAACACCGCTGTTCGGCACGGTCTTTTATGAAGGCACTGTATCCGGGCATGAAGTCGTGCTCGTCTGCTGCGGTGTCGGCAAGGTCAATGCCGCAGTCTGCGCCGCCACCGTCTGTGACAAATTCGGTGCGGACTGCATTGTCAATGTCGGCATCGCGGGCGCTATGGCGCACGGCCTGCGTATTCTCGATGTGGTCATCAGCAGTGAGACCGGCTTCCACGACCAGGACGAGGTCATGCTGAAATACTATCCGCAGCGCGCGTTTTTCCCGGCAGATGAAGGGCTTGCGGCATTGTGCGGGCGCGCCTGTGAAGCCATTCCGGAAATGGCTGGCCGTTACCGCCGCGGACGCATTGTCTCCGGCGACCAGTTTATCAGCGACGCGCAGACCAAGCAGTCGATCAATGACCGCTTCGCACCCGCCTGTGTCGAGATGGAAGGCGCAGCCGTCGGCCATGCGGCATTCATGTTTGACAAGCCGTATCTGGTCATCCGCACCATGTCGGACGCAGCCGATGATGCTGCCGATGAGACCTATGACAACTTTATCGAGGAAGCCGCACGCACCTCTGCCACACTGATTCTGAAAATGCTGGAGCTGTCCGACACAGAAACGTCACCATTCCGCGGTTGAACCGCTCCGCAAAGTGTGTTACACTGGTACTATTCCAGAAAACAGTGAAGGAGACTCTAATAGAATGAAAATCTGCCAGTACTGCGGCAACCGCATTGAAGACGGTGAGACGGCATGCCCGGTCTGCCATCGTCCGATTCAGGAGGATTTCACCATTCCACAGCACCCGGAAAACCGTCCTCTGTGGAAATGGCTGTGCATTTTCTGTGCCGCTGCGGCGGCTGCGTTCCTGATTGTCTGTATCCGTGAGCTGGCCGTCATGGGTTTGACACGTGCCTGTCTCGGTGATTTCGCATTTTTTGCGCTCTGCGCAGGCATCAGTGCGATTTTCGGCTTTTTCTATCACCGTTCTGTCTGACAGGAGGTACAAATCATGTCTGCTATTGTATTTTCCCTTGTCCTCATCGCGGTTATCGCGTTTGGACTGTGGTATTTTGAGCGCTATTTTGCGCGCAAGCCGAGCCGCAATGCCGGACTTGTCATGCCGGTCGCATTCTTTATCATTTCAGTTGTGGCAATCATCCAGTCCGCACCGGCGGTCTTTTCTGAAATGGCTGAAACCGGCGGAATCGGCGGTGCCATTCTGACACTGGTGCTGTCGTTTGTCATTATCAATCTGCCCACGCTGTTTGTCTATGTGGTGTATTACCGCACGCGCCGCAAGATGGGGGAAGAACGCCCGTGGCCGCTGCGCCCGCGCACCGATGGCAATGCAGCCAATTCCAAAAAACGCAAACCGTGACCCGTGATCCGTCCCGCGCAGCGCCGTGGGGCGGATATTTTTTCCTTCCGAGGAGGGATGTTCCGTTGTTCTTTACCTATGCCGCCGATCTCCCGCCGGATGTGGGATTTTCCTTGTTTTCCGCGCCGCATCTCTGTGCGCTCGCAGCCATCGCCCTGCTGTGCTTTGTCTGTGCGCGCCGCTTCCGCGCGGCGCAGGCACCGGCGCGTCGGCACGTCACGCAGGCACTCGGTCTCACCATTGTGGTACTGGATATTGTGCGCACGGTTGTATACCACGATATGGGCTGCATGAATGTTTATGAGCTGCCGCTGCATTTATGCGGCATGGCGGTGTATTTGTGCGCCATCCACAGCCTGTGGAAACCGGACTGGCTGGGCCAGGTGCTGTATGCACTGTGCCTGCCGGGCGCCTGTTCGGCATTGCTGTTCCCCGACTGGACGATGTATCCATTTTTCAGCTTTGTATCGCTGCACAGCTTTGCCGCCCACGGGCTGATTGTGCTGTATATCGTCCTGCAAACCGCAGGCGGCACCATCCGCCCGCGCCTGTCCGCGGTGTGGAAGCCGGTGCTGTTTCTGTGCGTTGTCGTCCCGCCGGTGGCCTGGTTCGATATCCGCTTTCAGGCAAATTATATGTTTTTGCAGCTGCCGTCCCCCGGTTCGCCGCTGGTATTTCTCGCACAGCTTGCAGGCGGAAGCCATGCAGGGTATCTGGTGCTGTTTGCCCTCGTGATTTTCTGTGTGATGGTGCTCATGGATGTGCCGTTTTCACTCGCATACAGGCAGAAAAACAGCCGGTCAGTCTGACCGGCTGTTTCTGATTTATTTTGCGAGATATGTCCCGGCCGTGAGGCCGATCAGCATGCCGAAACAGACGCCGTATGAGGTGGAAATGATCCCCGTCATGCTCAGGACTGCGCCGATGGCGACACCGAGCCCCATTCCGGTCGTGCCGCAGGCGGAAACCCGCGCCTGTTTTTTCTCATCCGGCTGCTCCCCGCCCTGCTGGCGCAGCTTCCGCATCAGCAGAACCACGCAGATGATGCCGGCCACGCAGACCACTGCGGTAAAAATCGATGAAATCTGTTCCATTGTGCTCCCTCCTTATTCGTGTATCTCCCGTTCCCGCCTGAGCCGCCGGATCTGCGCATGCACGCGTGCCAGCCCGACGCCGAGGAATATGGTTATCGCCAGAATGACCAGCATTGCGCCCACGAAAACGCCCATGGAGCCATACCGTCCCTCCTCCCGGGACAGCACGAAACAGGCGATCTGCGAAACAAGGACAAGCAGCTCCACCACTGTGATACTCAGCAGCAGTGTCCGGATGCGCTCAAAATGCTGTAGTTTGGAGTCGAGGTCGGAGAATATTTCAAACGGTCCGTCCGCAACCCGTTTGCGGAAATACGCCCAGCCGTTGAAATAGGTTGTGATGTACTCCGCGCCGGTCTCTTCCATGAACCGGACATAGGTCCGGCTCTCCTCACTGTCCCTGCCGTGTGCCAGCAGCTCCAGCCGGTACTGGTATTCACCCGGCGTGCCCTGCTCGAACACATAGCGGAACGGCGTTGTGTCCACGAGATTCCAGCCCTGCGCTGCCATTTCATTGAGCCAGTTCTCTTCCTTTTCGTGTTCCCACGCCATAAATGTCCTGTGGATTACTTTCCTCATACCGTCCACCCCTTTGTGACCGCTTCGCCGTTGGCCAGCAGCTCGCGCAGGCGCGCGATTTCCGCACGCACCGCTGCGCGTCCCGCCTGCGTCAGCCTGTATTCCTTTTTTCTGCCGTCATCCGGCAGGCTTTCAATCCATCCCTTTTTGAGCAGCGTATTCAGCGCGCCGTACAGCGTGCCGGCTGCCAGCCGGACGCGCCCACCGCTCAGCCGCTCCGCATTCTGCATGATGCCATAGCCGTGCAGCGGCTGGTCGAGCGACAGCAGGATATAAAACACCGCTTCTGTCAGTGCCGCGGATTCCATGACCCTCACCTCTTTACTTCGTTTTCCGTTATATCGTCTTCCGATATAGTAAGTATAACGGCTCCCGATATATTTGTCAACCCCCGGCAATGCGCAAAAAACTCCCGCCCATACGGGCGGGAGTCCGAACTGTCGTTTTATCAGTTGAAGTCGTCCACGTTGTCCGCAGTGACCGGCTCAAACGGAACCCAGATCACGAAGCTGTTGTCCTCATCCTGCTCATAGCTGATGCCCTCCATGAGGTCTGCGCTGCCTGCCAGATTGATGGCAGCCTGTACCGCACCGGAAGCCTGTCCG
>CALYTA010000065.1 GCA_945486175.1 uncultured Clostridia bacterium
GGCGGCATGCATCGCAGAAGCCGGCTACGGGCTATATGATGAAACGGCATTGGAAAAATTACAGCAGATCCTCTTCTGGAAGGAATTGGAACTTCCGCTGGTTGACATCAAAAAAATCATGGAAACCCCCAATTATGACAGGAAACAGGCTTTACTGACGCAAAAGGCTTTGTTGGAGCACAAACGGAACCGGTTAAACGGTATCATCGAGCTGATTGATGATGTGATGGAAGGAGTCAATACCATGAACTTTGAAGCATTTAATGACGAAGACGTGAACAAAATTTTAGACCACAGCCTGGCACTCCAGAGCGAAGCATCACTGAAAGCCATTGCGCAGAAATTCGGAAGCGTGGAAGCCTTTCGGGAATTTGTCGGCGAAAATCTGAAGGATGAGAAAACAGGCGCACAGCTCATTCAGTTATATGGAAGCAAGGACAAAGCTGTAGAGGCAAGCCTGCACGCGACGGGAAACCAGGAAGCGCTTCAAAATCAGCAGCAGGAAAATGATGCCATCTACAGGCAGTTTGCGCAGGCGATGGAGACCGGCAATCCAGTTCTGGCAAGCAACGCAGTGGAAAAGCTCGCAGAAAATTATAAGGCAATGTTCCGGCTGGACAATGCAAGATATCTGCTTCTCGAAGTCGCAAACGATTACCTGAGCCATTCTCCGGTTGCCGAAGCCACAGACCAGCAATATGGCGCCGGCATTGCACAATTCATCGCGCAGGCGATCCGGCAATACTACGGGGGGTAATCTCCGGTCTGCCAGGTGTTCCCTCACGTTTGCATTCTTCCGCACTCTTTGTTACAATAAAGGCAACTGATTCTGACATGGAGGGATGCAACATGCAGTATATTTTTACCGGTTCCTACACCAATCCGGACGGGAAAGACGGCGTGCGCTGCTTTTCCGTTTCCCCGGACGGCAAGCTGACCCAGCTCTGCACGGCAGACGCTTACAGTCCGACCTATGTGCTGTATCATGATGGCATGCTGTATACAAGCGGGCGCTCGCAAACCGGCTGCTGTATCCATACCATTTCCTTTGACGGGCACAGTCTGACGCCGGTACACTGTATTGACTCGCCCGGTGGCTCGACCTGCCATGTATCGGTCGTAGGACACACGCTGTATGCCTGCAATTATTTTGCCGGTGAGCTGCTGCGCTGCCCGCTGCGTGCGGACGGCATCCCGACCGGCGAAGTAGAACGCATCATCTATACGGGCGGCGGCCCGCACCCGCGGCAGGATAAGCCGCACATCCATTCGGCATTTCCATCTCCGGACAATCGCTTCCTGCTCGTCTGTGACCTCGGCAGCGACCGCATTTATAATTACTGCATCGGGGAAGACGGCAAGCTGCAGCCCAATCCGGTACAAACCGAACTGATTGCACCGGCAGGCTCCGGCCCGCGCCATCTGACCTATAATAAGGAGGGCACCCGTGTCTATGCGATCACGGAGCTTTCCGCACAGGTGCTCGTCTATGCCCGTGACCCGGAGACCGGCGTGCTGACTGAGCTGCAGGTCACGGACTGTGTGCCCGCGGCGCGACCGGATGACACACTGTCCGCAGATATCCATCTGTCAGACGACGGGCATTATCTGTATGCATCCAGCCGCGGCATCAACTACATGGCGCTGTACCATGTTCTGGACAACGGCATCCTGTCGGAGCCGTTTTATCTGCCGGTGTTCACCTCCGGTCCGCGGCATTTTTCGTTCCAGCCGGGCGGCGAACATATTGTCATCACAGGACAGTATACCGATACCGTCGTGGTCTGCCCGGTCGATCAGCGCACCGGTCTGTATCATCCTCCAATCTGCGAAGTCACAGTCCCGCAGGCGACCTGCGCGCAATGGGTGGAGGTCTGACGATGCGGCTGTCTGATGCGCTGCACCTGACCGGTGCACAGTCCGTCGCACTCTGCGGCGCGGGCGGCAAAACAACACTGCTGTATGCGCTCGCGGAGGAAGCGCGTCGGGATGGCAGGCGTGTGCTCGTCACGACGAGCACACATATCCTCCAGCCGGAGGAAACCGGCGTTCTGCACTTTTTCCATGCAGAGCAGGTGGATGATTTTTCTTCCATCTGCCTTCCCGGACAAATCGCCGTCGTTGGCACGCCCTGCGGGCAAAATAAAATCACCGGCATTGCGCCGATGAATGTGGATGCTGCCATGCAGGCCGCCGATGTATTTTTATATGAAGCAGACGGCTCCAAACATCTTCCGGTCAAATGCCACAACGCGACCGAACCGGTTGTCTGGTTCGGCACGGATGCCGTCATCGGCGTGCTCGGTCTGTCCGCACTCGGCAAACCGGCACAGGAGATCTGCCACCGCTGGCAGCTCGACCCGCTGTTTGCCGCCCTGCCGGACAAGCCGCTGGACACGGATGATTTTGTGCGCCTTGCGCTCGAATGCCGCCAGGCGGCAGGCTATCCGCACAACTTTACCGTCTGCCTGAACCAGTGCGACACGGACGAGCTGCGGGACGCGGCAAGGGAAATTGCCACCCAGCTTGCGATTCACGGCATTTCCTGCGCGGTGACCTGCTTTGCCGGCGCGCAGCCGGAGATCACCGCACTGTAATCGGTCTGCGTGTCAATATCGCGCCACGCACGCCCATCTGGGAAATCCACCCATACAACCTCATCCAAATGCTGCTGATATATGCCCTTTCCGCCCCTGTCGGCGGAGAGGGCTTTGCACTGTCCGAAATACCGTGCCGGAAAAATACACGGGGATTTCGGCGCGCCGTCCACCCGCGGAACGGCAATTTTATTTTGCCCGCATGCCGTTTGTACAAGTCTGTGCAGGATATCCTCTGTCAGAAACGGCTGATCCGCAGTCAGAAAGGCACAAAAATCCGTATTCTCCGGCAGCGCGCGTGTGCCTGCCGCAACCGAAGTGCCCATCCCCTGTGCCGCCAGTGGGTTTTCCACAGCCTGTGCACCGCTCTGTGTGGCAAATGCCGCGATATCCGGCTGATTGGTGACGACGATGACAATGGAAAACAACCCGCAGGTACACGCGAGGGAAATCACATGCCGGTACATCGGCACGCCGTCAATATTCAGTTTGAGCTTGTCGGCATGCTGCATGCGGCGGCTGAAGCCCGCCGCCAGAATCACCGCCGCTGTGTTCATAAAGATACCTCTTTCTGTTCTGCACAGCCTTGATTTCTCTCTTGTCAATTTCCATTCTCCGCAATCGACGTAAACAGCACCGTCACGCGCCCGCCGCACACCATGCCGAGATGCGACGCCTCGCCGCCGCCCAGCTCATACTCCTGCAGCTCCGGCATTCCACCGGACAAATCACGGGCACGCTCCTGCGCGGCATGCTCGACAGAGCCGCCGCCGATGGTACCGTAACAGCTTCCGTCCTCTGCGACCAGCATGCGCGCCCCTGCGCCGCGCGGCGCAGAGCCTTCGCGCCGGACAATCGTCACCATCACCATGCGCCCGGGATTGTGCAGCAGCTGCTGCATGATCTCAGCGGGAAGCAGGCTGGCTTCGTGCACCGAATTGACGGCGATCAGCTCCGCCGCGATGCTGACCGCAATTTCCTCCGGCGTATGTGCACCGATTTTCAATCCAATCGGGCTGTGCACCGTATCCAGCTGCTGCTGGGTATATCCCAACTCGCGCATGCGCTGCATGACAGACGCGACCTTTGTCTTGCTGCCGATCATGCCGCAATAAGAAAACGGCACCTGCAAAATGCGCGCCAGACAGGCGGCATCGTCCTTGTGTCCGCGCGTGACGATGACATAGCTCGCATCTGCCGGGGGATTGGCAAGCGCCTGCGCAAACGGCTGGCACAGCACGCGCTCCGCTTCCGGGAACCGCTCCTCCGTCGCAAATTCGGGACGGTCATCGATGACCGTCACCGCATAGCCGAGCATATGTCCAAGCGTACAGACCGGTTTGGAAATATGCCCGCCGCCGCAGATGACCAGTTCCTTGCAGCTGGACATTCGCTCACAGAATATATCAGACACAATGGCAGGCAGATGCTCCGGCTGGGGTACACGCGCCCAGTCCGGGAAATCCTCTTCCCTTCCTGCGACTGCTGTTTCTCCCATGTGCGCACCTGCAAGTGCTGTGCGCACATACAGGTTGCCGCCGCCCATAAGTTTCTGTGCAAGCTCCCGCATATCCATGGTATCCTCCTTTACAGTGTGTGAATGTCCTGCGGAATTACCCCGCCGTCCTGCATCGCGGAGAGCACGATCTCGCGTTCCTCCGGTGCTGCAAGCCAGGCCAGCCCGCAGCCCGCCGTAATTTCACGCGGCACGGGAATCAGCCGTCCCGGCGCACCCGCCGCATGGCAGACCTTTTCCATTTTGAGTGCCATGGTTGTGGTTTCAAATGTGATCACAAGCCGTGGTTTTTTCTGCCGCATCAGCTGCCCTCCTGTGCCAGTTCCGTCACCGCATCGATTGCGGCGCGCACCTCGTCTTCCGTGTTGAAATAGCTGAAACTGAACCGCACCAGCCCGCCGTTTTCCGTGCCGAAGGCCCGGTGCACCAGCGGTGCACAGTGCGCACCCGCACGCGTGCAGATGCCATAGTCCTGCATCAGCACATCGCTCACCTCACCCGCATCCCAACCGGCAAGCCCCAGCGTGACAATCGCCGCGCGGTTGTCCGTCGTCCAGTCGCCGTATACCGTCACGCCGTCCAGTTTGTATACGGCGTCATAAAACATACGTGCCAGCGCGATTTCCCGCGCATGAATGGCGGACGAGCCGGTTTCCATGACAAAATCCAGCGCCACCGACAGTCCGGCAATGCCGGGCGTGTTCAGCGTCCCCGCTTCGAGCGCGGTTGGATAGTCCGCCGGATGCTCATGTGAAAAGCTGTGCACACCGCTTCCGCCGACGCGCAGCGGGGCAATGCGCACGCCATCCGCCACGCACAGCACACCGGTACCCTGCGGGCCGAGCAGCCCCTTGTGTCCCGGCAGGCACAGTGCGGAAATGCCCATGCGCTGCATATCAATGTCAAACGCACCCGCGCTCTGCGCCGCATCTACAAGAAACAAAATGCCATGCGCGCGGCAATAGCTGCCAATCGCTTCGATGTCCAAAGCATTGCCTGTCACATTGGATGCATGTGCGCACACAACGGCGCGCGTATCCGGCCGGATCGCGGCGAGAATATCCGCTTCACGCACCCGCCCGGTGGTTTTGTCCATTGGGACAATGGTCAGCCGTGCGCCGCGCTGCTCCGCGCGGTACAATGGCCGCAATACGGAGTTGTGCTCCGCCTCCGTCGTCACCACATGGTCGCCCGGACGGATCAGCCCGCCGATAGCGGTGTTCAGCGCGTCCGTCGTATTGAACATCATACAGACGCGCATGGGGTCACCCACACCGAACAGTTCAGCCAGCTTTTCCCGCGCTTCATAAATGACGCGCCCGGCAGACAGCGTCGCCTCATGTGCGCCGCGTCCGGCGTTGCCGAGATGCAGAATGGCATTGGCCGCCGCCTGTGCCACCTGCGGCGGCTTGTGCAGGCTGGTCGCCGCGCTGTCGAGATAAATCACCGCGCACACTCTCCTTCCGCGGACTTGAGCAGGGCAATGCCATGGCCGAGCGTGTCGATGACAAAGCCGAGGTTTTCTGTCGCGCCTTTCGGGCTGCCCGGCAGGTTGACAATCAGCGCGCGGGCACGGATACCGGCTGTTGCCCGGCTGAGCATTGCACGCGGCGTGATCGCCAGCGAACCCGCCCGCATCGCCTCGGCAATGCCGGGTGTCCGGCGCGTGAGCACAGACTCAGTCGCCTCCGGCGTGATGTCACGCGGCGCAAAGCCTGTCCCGCCCGTGGTCAGAATCAGGTCTGCCCGATCCTCATCACACAGCGTGCGGAGTGTCTGCGCGATTGTGTCCCGGTCGTCCGGAATGATTTGTGTGTGCACAACATGATAGCCGTGCTGTTCTGCCAGCGCACAAACCGCCGGGCCGCTTTTGTCCTCGCGCAGGCCTGCCGCGCCCTTGTCACTGATGGTCAGCACCGCCGCGCGCCAGATGACATGTACCTCGTCCCCGACCGCGACGCTGCCGCCGCGGAGAACGCGCGCAAATACGCCCTCCTTCGGCATGATGCACTCGCCCATGCGCTGTGCAATCTCGCAGGAAGTGTGACATGTTTTGCCGATCTGCGTGATCTCCAAAAGGGCGCTGTCGCCGATACGCAGCTGGCAGCCGACCGGAAGCGTGCACAGGTCAAGTCCGGACACCGCCAGATTTTCGCCAAACGCGCCCGGAACCACGCCCGCACCGCGCGAATTGAATGCGTCAATGCTGTCCTGGCTGAGCAGGCTGACCTGCCTGTGCCAGTTCCCACCGTGTGCATCGCCCTCCAGACCGAAGTTTTCCCCGTCAAAGCTGCG
>CALYTA010000066.1 GCA_945486175.1 uncultured Clostridia bacterium
ATGAAACACTGTGGTGTAAAGGCTTTGACCTTTGTAAAGGTGCTTAGCTTTACAACACTTTTGGTATTTTAAACCCGTCTGTGTTTTTTGTCAAGAGATTTTCGCATAATTTTTGCGATTTTTTTGAGAAAAAATCCGATCAGGTCGAGCACAGCGAGAATCAGCGTGACAGACATCGCGCCGAGCACGTTTAAAATGATATCATCGATGTCACACGAGCCGAGTCCGGTGAAGAATTGCGTCAGTTCGATGCCTGCGCTCAGCGCAAGACCGACGAGGAACGTGCGGCCAAGGCTCAGGCTGCGCGTCAGCAGCGGGATGAGGATGCCGATGGGCATGAATGCGACGATATTCCCGGCGAGGTTGCGCACCGCGACGGATGCGGGGACGCGGCCGGAGAACGCATAAAAGCGGATGGTCTGGAATGGGACGAGGTTGACGCGGGTATATGCCAGCTCGTCGGTATCATTTAATATGTTGACGATGGTGTCGTGGTCAAATTTAAACAGGATTACCTTGAGCAAAAGCAGCACATAGGCAATCAGGCACAGCCAGAGCAGCACCGTAATCAGCGGGGAGCGCCGTTTTTTTACCGACACGCACAAAACTCCTTTCCGGTTTTCATTGAATTATTATCATACCACTCGCAGGCGGCAAATGCAATCAAAATGGCAGGGAAAGCAAAAAACGACGCGGCAACGGGTAGACGAAAGATAAAAACAGCGATATAATAGCACAGAGAAACGGGCGGTTTCCGCCATTGTCATGTAACGGAGACAAATATGTACCATACAACGAAAATGTCACTGAAAGACGGGATCGGACTGACCTGCGTGACAACCAAACAGTCCAAGACCTCGTGCCTGAGCGCGATGCTTGCGCTTCCGCTGGGCGCGGAGGGAAGAAGCAAATCGGCATTGCTGCCCTATGTCCTGCGCAGCAGTAGCCGCGCCTATCCGGGGCGGCAGGCAGTCGCGGCACAGCTGGACAATCTGTATGGCGCGCGGCTGGAGCCGGTTGTGCGCAAACGCGGCGAGGCACAGTTGGTCGGGTTTGTCGCGGATGTAATTGATGAGCGATTTGCCATGCCGGGCGAGGGCAGCCTGTTTGCCGGGACGGCACAGCTGCTTTCCGCGCTGCTGCTCAAGCCGGACAGCTTTGATGCAGAAACGGTTTCCCGCGAAGCAGAGCAGCTGTGTGCGCGCATCGCATCGCTGCCGGATGACAAGCGGTCGTGGGCCGTGCGGCGCATGTACCAGCATATGTGCGCACAGGAAGCATACAGTGCAGTCGAGCTGGGCGACATTGATGCTGTCCGGGCAATCTCGCCGGAGGAACTGGAAGCACACTATCACAGCGTCATTCAGACCGCACCGCTCGAACTGTTCTATTGCGGCTCGCTGCCGGCGGAGACGGTTGCGCAGCAGCTGCGCGAGGCGATGCAGGCGCTTCCAGAGCGGAAAACACTGATTTACCCGCAGTTTGACGCGCCGTGTGCGCCGCAGGGCACGCAGCTGCGCGAAGTGACCGAGGAAGAACCGGTCGCACAGGGCAAGCTGGCAATTGGCCTGCGCACGGGTATCACCGCGTTTGATGACGATTATCCCGCGATGGTGCTGTTTAATGCCTGCTTTGGCGGCACGACATCGTCGCGCCTGTTCCGCACGGTGCGCGAGCAGCTCAGCCTGTGCTACTATGCGTCTTCACAGACGGACAAGCTCAAGGGCGTCATGGCGGTGTCCTCCGGCATTGAGAACGCGAGCGAGCCGAAGGCGCGCGCGGAGATTCTGCACCAGCTGGAGGAGATGCAGGATGGTGTGACTGCCGATGAGGTCGAGGCTGCGCGCCGGTCTGTGACGGCGTCGCTGCGGGCGATGCAGGATTCGCCGCTGTCGCTGGAAAATTTTTACCAGACACAGGCGGCGGCAGGACTGACCGAAACGCTGGACGAGTTGATTGCGCGCATCCAGACCGTGACGGCGGAGGACGTCACCCGTGCGGCGCGCAAGGCGGTGCCGGATACGGTATATTTTCTCAAAGGAGCGGGCGCATGACTACCATTTCTTATCCGAATTTAGATGATTGCATCCAGACGACCGTGCTGGACAACGGCCTGCATATTTACTGCGTCCCGCGGGAGCGCGGCGCAAAGACGTTTGCTATGCTCGCTGTGAACTTCGGCTCAGTTGACTGCCGATTCACGCTGGACGGGACGAAATATGACGTTACGCCGGGCATCGCACATTTTCTTGAGCACAAGATGTTCGAGGAAGAGGACGGCAACGCGCTGCAAAAGTTCACCGCACTCGGTGCGCAGCCGAACGCCTTTACCAGCCATACCATGACGGCATATCATGTTACGTGCACCGACCGGTTTTATGACTGCCTGGAAATTTTACTGCGATTCGTGACAACGCCGTATTTTACCGACCAGAATGTTGCGAAGGAAAAAGGTATTATCGGGCAGGAGATCGGCATGCTGGACGATACGCCGAGCTGGCAGGCCTATGTCGGCGTGCTGGAAGGGCTGTATGCCGTGCATCCGGTGCACATTTCCGTCGCAGGCAGCAAGGAGAGCATTGCGCCGATTGACCCGCAGATGCTGGGCGTCTGCCACCGCGCGTTCTATTCACCCGCAAACCTCGCGCTGATTGTGTGCGGGCAATATGACTTTGACCGCGTTGTGGAGATGGCGGAGCGCATCACGCCGAAGCAGTCCGCACGGATTGCGGCACGCGACTACGGTGCGGAGCCGGAACAGGCTGCGTTACCTTATATAGAGCGCCGCATGGCGGTGTCACGGCCAATGTTTATTCTGGGGTGCAAGGACACTGTGCCGGAGCAGCCGTATGCGCGGCAGCTGGTCGGCGAGCTGGCAGCGGACTGCGTGTGCGGCAAGTCTTCCCCTCTGTATGACCGGCTGTACGGTGAGGGATTGATTGACCGCACGTTTGACCCGGATTACTTCACGTTCCCGGATGGCGCGTGCGCGATGTTCAGCGGTGAGAGCCGTGACCCGCAGGCGGTGCGCGCCGCACTGGAAGCGGAAATGCGCCGCATTGCCGGCGGCGGACTGGAGGATGCGGTGTTCACACGCATGAAAAAGGCGGCATATGGCAAATATATCCGCAGGACGAGTGATCCGGCGGAGGTGTGCCGCATGCAGGCAGAAGCGTGCTTTTCCGGTGCGTCGTGCTTTGATTTTGCGGAGGTCTTCGGTTCGGTCACGAAGGAGGATATCGTGCAGCGCATCCGGCAGTGGTCGGCAGACGGCATGACCTCGCTCACCGTCATCGCGCCGCAGAAGGAGGGCAATGCATGAACCAGACAGTCTCTTTCCCCGGACTGGGGCTTGAATTTCATTTTTCCAGCGTCGCCTTTACCATTGGTTCCAAGCCGATTTACTGGTATGGTATTGTCATCACACTTGGCATCCTGCTCGCCATTGCCTATGCATCCAGGCGGTCAAAGCAGTTCGGCATCAAATCAGATGACCTGATTGATATGATGCTGTTTGTCCTTCCCATTGCCATTATCTGCGCGCGGCTGTATTATGTTGCGTTTGAATGGGAGAATTATAAGGATAATCCTGCGGAGATCATCGCCATCTGGCATGGCGGCCTTGCGATTTACGGCGGCCTGATCGGCGGCCTGATTACCGCGGTTGTGTTCTGCCGGGTCAAAAAAATCAACTGCATGGATATGCTCGATGTTGTCGCGGGCGCTGTGCCCATCGGGCAGGTGCTCGGGCGCTGGGGCAATTTCTTCAATTGTGAGGCATTCGGCAGTGAGACCTCGCTCCCATGGCGCATGGTCATCGGCAAGGGAATTGACGAAGCCGGACCGTTCGGCAACCATCCGACCTTCTTTTACGAATCGGCATGGAATGCCATCGGCTTTGTGCTGCTGTATTTTTACTCAAAAAAGCGGAAATACCGCGGAGAGGTTCTGCTGCTCTATTTCGGGTGGTATGGTCTTGGGCGGTTCTTCATAGAAGGTCTTCGCACGGACAGCCTGTACCTGTGGGGCACAGGCATCCGGGTCTCGCAGGTGGTGGCGCTGATTTCCGTCATCATCGGCTTTGGCGGCTTCCTGCTCAACCGGGTTATGCCGTTTCTGCACGAGGTAACTGCGGAGAACAATGACAACGATACAAACACGGAGGAAACAACATGAGTGCAATTAGAATGGACGGCAAAATGGTTTCCGCGAAGGTTCGCGGAAGCATTCTGGATGAGGTAAACAGACTGAAGGAACGCGGCGTGCGTCCGGGTCTTGCGGTTATCATCGTCGGCGAGGATCCGGCGTCGCAGGTCTATGTGCGCAATAAGGAGCGCGCCTGCGAGGAGTGCGGCTTCTACTCGGAAAAGTATGCGCTGCCGGAGGAAACCACGCAGGAGCAGCTGCTTGGCCTGATTGACGAGCTGAACCGCAATCCGCGCATTGACGGCATCCTGTGCCAGCTGCCGGTGCCGAAGCACATCAGCGAGCAGGCAGTCATTGATGCCATTGACCCGAGCAAGGATGTAGATGCATTCCATCCGGTCAACGTCGGCAAGATCATGGTGGGCAATTTTGATTTTCTGCCGTGCACCCCGGCGGGCGTCATGCAGCTGCTGGATGAGTACAACATCGACCCGAAGGGCAAAAACTGTGTCGTCATCGGCCGTTCCAACATCGTCGGCAAGCCGATGGCCATGCTGCTGCTGCATCGCCATGGCACGGTGACCATCTGCCATTCCCGCACGCAGAACCTGAAAGAAGTCTGTGCACAGGCGGATATCCTTGTTGCCGCTGTCGGCAAGGCGGATTTTGTCACGGCTGACATGGTAAAAGAAGGCGCAACCGTCATTGACGTCGGCATGAACCGCAAGAACGGCAAGCTGTGCGGCGATGTCTGCTTTGATGAGGTCAATGAAAAGGCCGCATACCTGACGCCGGTACCGGGCGGTGTCGGCCCGATGACCATCACGATGCTGATGAAAAACACGCTGAAGGCAGCAAAGCTGCACGCGGGCATCGAGGACTGAAAAAACAGGAAATTTGGTATTGACAGCGGAAAGCTGCTGTGATAATATATGAAAAGCCGCATTGACCGGGTTGGAAAAGTGTGCCTCATGACACCGCCCGTGAGAGCGTGACTCTATCAAAGAAAGAGAGGTGCTACCGCATGTACGCAATTTTAGAGACCGGTGGCAAGCAGTACAAGGTATCCGAAGGTGACGTTATTTACGTTGAGAAGCTCGGCGTAGAAGACGGCGCTTCCGTAACGTTCGACAAGGTCCTGGCAGTTGGCGAGGGCGCAGACCTGAAAGTTGGTGCTCCGTATGTTGAGGGCGCTACCGTTGCTGGCACGGCTGAGAAGACCGGCAAGCAGAAGAAGATCATCGTTTACAAGATGAAGCCGAAGAAGGGCTACCGCCGCAAGCAGGGTCACAGACAGCCCTACACCAAGGTAACCATCGGCGCTATCAACGCGTAAGATGACAACCGCCCGTTTTTTTACAACAGGCAGCCGCATTGATGCAGTGGAAGTAACCGGACACGCGGGCTACGCGGAGGAAGGCGAAGACATTGTCTGTGCGGCGGTATCTGCGAATCTGGATCTGACAAGCTGTCTGCTTGCTGACGTCATGGGTCTGGACATCAAGACCGAAGTCGACGACGAACAGGCGCGCATCCGCATCGAGCTTCCGAAGAAGCTGGATGAAGCGGATGAGATACAGGCGCAGAACGCACTTGACGCCTTGATGCTGTATTTTGTCAACCTCAAGGCACGTTATCAGGATTTTATCGAAGTAATGGAGGTGTAAGTCATGCTTCAGATCAGCTTACAGTTTTTCGCTCATAAAAAGGGCGTAGGTTCTACCAAGAACGGCCGTGATTCCGAGTCCAAGAGACTTGGCGTTAAGCGTGCTGATGGTCAGGTTGTACCGGCAGGCAACATTCTGGTTCGCCAGCGCGGCACTCACATCCATCCGGGCGTAAATGTCGGCATCGGTTCCGATGACACCCTTTATGCAAAGGTTTCCGGCGTTGTTCGCTTTGAGCGTCTTGGCCGTGACCGCAAGCAGGTTTCTGTTTACGAAATCGAGCAGTAAGATATTCTTTGATGCGAAAGGCACCTCGGACATATGCTGTCTGGGGTGCTTTTTTATTCCATTTGAGGTTATGGAAAGGAGTTACCATGCCACAGTTTATTGATACCGCGAAAATCTGGATTCGTTCCGGTAAAGGCGGAGATGGAAAAGTATCGTTTCATCGGGAAAAATATATTGCATCCGGCGGACCGGATGGCGG
>CALYTA010000067.1 GCA_945486175.1 uncultured Clostridia bacterium
AAAAGGGGTTCTCTCAATAATAAATTATAAAACTTCTATATAAGTGTTGTGGTTATACCGCAGCAATTTTTTATTGTTCGTCTGATATTTTGTACAGCGTTTTGAACTCTGTAGGAGTGCAGTTCTTAGCCTTTTTGAACGCACGGTTAAAAGTGGTCAGGCTTGAGAAGCCTGCACGCATAGCGACTTCCGTGACTGACAGGGCAGGATCAATGAGAAGCCTTTCTGCCGCCTTTATGCGCTTTCCGTTTATATACTGTATGTAGGAAACGTTGTTGTACTTCTTGAAGATCCGTGAGAAGTGATACTTGCTGTAGCCTGCGATATCCGCTATCTTTTCCAGCGGTATCTCGAACATATAGTTCTGGTTGATGTACTTCATCACCATGTTGAACTTCTTGGAGTCCTCACGCCCTGCCGTTTCGCCTGCAAAGGCGTCGGCAGCCTGTGTAAGCTGGTACTCGCGGACAGCAGTTATCATATTTATAAGACAGAGATAAATCTTTACATCTGCAAGAGTCGATTTTGAATAGTACTCGGAATAGATATCCAGTATGCTCTTTCGGGAGAGTATATAAAGCTCCTTACTGACATTTGGCGTTATGTAGAAGGCTTCGGAGAAAACGGGAAGCAGAGCCTCCAGCGCAGGGATATCGCTTATTATGCTGTTGTCGCACTGGAAGATAATTCGTCTGCCCTCCTGTGCAGGCATCGAGTGGAGCTCGCCGGGAGGGATAATGATGATCTCCTTTTCGTTAAGGTGGTAATCGGTGCCGCCAACGGTAACTGTGAAGCCGTTATGCAAAGGTATGATGACTTCCACGGCGTTGTGCCAGTGAGTCGGATATTCCTCTATCTCATCGTTGTCATAGAGCATTACGAAACGCTGATTTTCGTATTCAACGGTCTCGTATTCGCCCGACAGATTTTTAATCATGATTAGCCTCCTTAATCAAAAATTGTTGTGAATTTTATGTCAAACTCCGTGTTTTCACCTTGGAACTGGATATATTATACACTATTACGATAGTATTTGTAAAGTGAATTTGAATAATTTGTGCAATGTTCGCATTTTTTGAATATCAAGTAGCAATTTTTGATTAGTATAAATTGCCGAAGTGTAATATAATATCGTTAGAGCAAACGAAAGGTGATGTATGAATGTCTGTAAAATGCTATGAGACCGAATATGAGAATTTCGGGAAATGTCAATGCCTCGACAACGGCAGGATAAAGCTTATCGCTACTACCGATGTTGGACCGAGGATCGTTTTTTTTGGTTTTGTTGACGGCAGAAACATTCTGTTTGAGGATATTGACAGGAATTTCTACGAGATGAACAGCGGCTACGGAGTGTGGTACGCTTACGGCGGACACCGCATCTGGTGCGCTCCCGAGGAAATGCCCGAAACTTATTTCCCTGATAATTCAAAGGTCGAGGCGTTTTTTGACAAAGGCACACTTACCCTCAGACCTGCAAGAACAAAATTTGATAAGCAGTTTGAGATACTGATAACTATGGGCGATGATGATACGGTCACTATCGACAACAGGATCACTAATTGCTCGGATAAGTCATCAAGATTTGCTCCGTGGTCTGTTACAGGACTTGCGGCAGGCGGTACAGAGGTGATCCCTCTTTGTACAGATGACAACGGATTCCTTCCAAACAGAACGATGGCTCTGTGGAGCTATTCCGATGTAAATGACAAGAGATTCACTCTCAAAGATAGATATGCCCTGCTCAGACAGGACGCCAAGGCGGAAAAGCCTTTCAAAACAGGCTTCAATGTTACGGGAAAACAGATAATAGTGTCTCCGGCGTTACCTCCAAGCAGGTTTCACTGGCAGATGCATCGGAGGCTCCGGCCGCGAAGCCTGTTGAAGAAGCTCCGGCGGAAAAACCGGCAGCCGATAACGGCGCGAAATTCACCGCTGACATGAAGGTCTCTGAAACGCTGGCAAAGCAGGAGAAAAAGAGCTTCATCACGAAAATCGGCCTGGGCGTCGGCAAGATCGTCAACACGTTCTATCAGGCAGCCCGTGATGCGATTCAGACCTGTATCACAACGCTGCTCCCGTTCATGGCGTTTGTCTCCATGCTCATCGGCATCATCAACGGCTCCGGCTTCGGCGATGCGTTTGCCAACATCCTGACCCCGCTTGCAGGCAACATTGTCGGCCTGCTGATCCTCGGCATTATCTGCTCTATCCCGGGCCTGTCCGCACTGCTTGGCCCTGGCGCAGTTATCGCACAGATTGTCGGCACACTGGTCGGCGCAGAAATCGGCAAGGGCAATATCGCTCCGCAGCTCGCACTGCCGGCACTGTTCGCAATCAATACGCAGGGTGCCTGCGACTTCATCCCGGTTGGTCTGGGTCTCGCAGAAGCAGAAACCGAAACCATCGAGGTCGGCGTTCTGTCTGTCATGTACTCCCGCTTCCTCACCGGCTGGCTGCGTGTCCTGATTGCATACTTCGCAAGCTTCGGACTGTATGCTGCATAAACAGATTTACATTCACCACTCTTTATCCTATTATCTTTTTCTATTCCGCAAACGGCGTCCGGCGGCAGGCACAGTCCGCCGGATGCCGGCAATCCGGATTTTCCGGATTGCCTGAGCAGGGACCGGGACTTCCCTCTTCCCTGCCGAGGCAATCTGAAAAATATCTTCTGATTCAAACGCATATAAGGAGGACACTATCATGAAAACCATCTATGAAAATCAGGTAAAAGCACTGGGAAGCTGTGTTGACGAGTTCAAGGACGCTGATATGTTTATTCTGTTCGGCGACAATGCGCCGGAAGAGCTGCGCGACTACTGCTATTCTGTCAGCGTCAATCCGATCAACGGCACGATTGCCGCAGGTCAGATTTTCAAGGTAGATGACTGTGAATACAGAATCACCGCTGTCGGCACGGAAGCACCGGTCACACTTGCAGGCCTCGGCCACTGCACCATCAATTTCAGCGGCCAGACCACGGTTGACCTGCCGGGCACGATCTATGTCGAGCACAAGCCGAAGCCGGATATCAAGGTTGGCACAGTCATTCAGATTCTGGAAGACTGATTTCATATTATTTTAGGAAAACAGGAGGAAGAGAATATGATTCAGCTCAACATCAAAAATGCAGGTCTGCGTGAGGGCGAACTGGAAAAAATGCAGCCGATGGTTGCAACCTCATATCAGACGCTGATGGAGCGCAGCGGCGCGGGCAGCGAAATGCTCGGCTGGCTCAAGCTGCCGTTTGAGTATGACAATGAGGAATTTGCGCGCATCAAGGCCGCAGCAAAGCGCATCCAGCAGCAGAGCGAGGTGCTGGTCTCCATCGGCATCGGCGGCTCCTATCTGGGCGCACGCGCAGGTATTGAATTTACCAAGGGCCCGTTTGCCAACCAGCTCGTCAAACAGGGCGAGGGTGTCGAGGTTTATTTTGCGGGCAGCAACATCAGCTCGGACTATGTACAGAATATCATGGACATCATCGGTGACCGCGACTTCTCTGTCAATGTCATCTCCAAATCGGGCACAACAACCGAACCTGCCGTCGCGTTCCGTCTGTTCAAGGCAAAGCTGGAAGAAAAGTACGGCAAGGAAGGCGCGAAATCGCGTATCTATGCCACCACTGATGCGAAAAAGGGCGCGCTGCGCGGCCTTGCGGTCGAGGAGGGCTATGAAACCTTTGTTGTGCCGGATGCAACCGGCGGGCGCTTCTCCTGCCTGACCTCTGTCGGCTTGCTTCCGATGGCAGCCGCAGGCATCGACATCGATCAGGTGATGCAGGGCTGTGCCGACGCATGCACGAAGTATGACAACCCTGATATGATGACCAATGATACCATGCTGTATGCAGCCATGCGCTTCCTGATGCTCATGAAGGGCAAGAGTGTTGAAATTCTGGCGAATTACGAGCCGTCGCTGACCATGTTCGGCGAATGGTACAAGCAGCTGATGGCGGAATCCGAGGGCAAGGACGGCAAGGGCCTGTTCCCTGTCTCTGCAAACTTCTCCACCGACCTGCATTCCATCGGACAGTTCATTCAGGACGGCGCGCGCACGATGTTTGAAACCGTACTGTGGGTAGAAAACTCCCGCCAGGATCTGACGGTACCGGACGATCCGGCAAATGTAGACGGTCTGAATTTTGCTTCCGGCCGCACCATGCAGTACATGAATGAAAAAGCCATGAAGGGCACTCTGCTCGCGCATGTCGATGGCGGCGTACCCAATCTGGTGCTCACTGTCAACGAATTGAGCGACTATACCTTCGGCGAACTGGTTTATTTCTTCTGGAAGAGTCTCGCGATCTCCGGCTATATGATCGGTGTCAATCCGTTTGACCAGCCGGGCGTCGAAGCATACAAGAAAAATATGTTCGCTCTGCTCGGCAAGCCGGGCTATGAGGATGCAAAGGCTGCGTTGGAAGCGCGCCTGTCCGATCTGACTTAATTCGCTTCCCCCATTTTCCTATTCTTTTTCCGCCAGGGCTGTTTCTTTCCCGCTCTGGCGGAATCATTTTATAAAAACCCGTTGCGATTTTTGCAAAATCGGAGTATGATTAACTTTAATAAAAGTCTTTTTAAAAGCGGGTGAATCTATGATGGACGTCAATACAGGAAAAATGCAGAATGCCGCGCGTATTTTACAGTTGCTGCGCACTGAGGACAGCCTGACTAAGCAGGATGTCTCGCGCAGCCTGCATCTGAGCATGCCGACGACGCTGCAAAACATCAACGAACTGATGGAGGCCGGCATTCTGGAGGAATGCGGCACATCCGAATCGACAGGCGGACGCAAGGCAAAGAAGATTCGTCTCCGCCCGGATGCCGGGTTGGGTGTCGGCATTGACGTTGCACTGCATCATATCGAGCTTGCCGTCACCGATCTGCGCGGCGGCGTGCTCGCACAGCAGCGCATTCCACTGGAATTTCACGATACGCCTGCATGGTATCAGGCGCTCAGCGAGGCGCTGGAACATTTTTTGCAGGCAAATCAGATCGACACACAGACGGTTCTGAGTGCGGGTGTATCCTTTCCGGGCATTATCGACGGTGAATCCGAAGTGCTCCTGCGTTCCCACATTTTCGGACTGGAGCACATTCGTCTTGATCGCTTCCATCGCAGCATTCCGTTCCCTGTTGTCGTTGCGAACGATGCCAACTGCGCGGGCTTTTCCGAGCTGTGTGCGGAGCGTCCGACCTATGTGTATGTCTCTCTGAATGAATCGGTTGGCGGTGCATTCCTGCTGGAAGGCAGGCTGTATCTGGGTGGAACCTGGCAGGCGGGGGAAATCGGCCATATGCTTCTGATTCCCGGCGGCGAACGCTGCTATTGCGGCAAGCATGGCTGCGCGGACGCCTATCTTTCGCCCAAAGTACTGCGAAAACAGGGAGAGACTCTCGCTTCTTTCTTCCGCAGAGTGGAAAAGCAGGAGAAAACAACCTGTGAAACGTGGGATACCTATCTCGAACATCTGGCCATCCTGCTGACCAATCTGCGCATGATGCTGAATACCGATCTGGTTATCGGTGGCGAGGTGGGAACATATATCGCCCCCTATCAACGACGAACGCGAAGATCTCATCGAATCGGTCTGGTTGCGAGCCCAAAAGATGGCCCCCAACGATCCCGAAATCATCGCCGCCCTCGACGATAGCGAAATCCCCATGCTCTCCGATTCGGCGCTCAGCTTAGTTGACGAAAACGGCATTCCAAGCCGCGTCTATACCGACGAGGCATTCCAAGAAGCGGCGCAAGCGGCTCAAGCCCCACAAATGAGCGCACTCGACCGCATGCTCCAGTCTAAATACGACGAAGCCCTATTCTACTACAATCGAGGAAACGCCGACGCCGCCCAAACATTGTGCTTGCAAATCGTCGCCGGCAACGAACAACACCTCCCCGCCCTGCGGCTACTCGCACAAATCCTCGAGCAAAACGGCGACCTCGTCATGCTCGCCCAAATCGAGCGAAAAATCGCGCGCGCCCTCTTCGAAACCGACATCGACGAAGCCGTGCGCCACGTATTGAGAGCCGAACAGTGCACGCCGCGCGCCTGGGAAAACTTCAATCTCATGCTCGTCTTTGGGCTCGATCCCGCCCAATACGGCATGCAGGCCCCCGAATCGTCGGGCGTTTCCAATCCGCGCATTCCCGTCGCCCAGCTCAATGCCGCCGTCAATTCACAGCCGCCGTTCCAAGCTCCGCCTCCGCTACCGCGACGCGCACCATCGGTCAACATGTCGCCCGAGCAGTTTGCCCAAGGTACGCCAGCACTCAGCCAG
>CALYTA010000068.1 GCA_945486175.1 uncultured Clostridia bacterium
GGTGCAGGTGCTCAAGATGCTGAACACGCAGTCTGCCGATAATTTCCTGACGGAAAAGCTCGGCTTTACGACACTGGAAGATGCAGACGTCGATTACGCGCCGATGGCGCTCGGCGGCCTGACGGAAGGCGCGACGGTGCGCGAGATGGCACAGGCTTATACTGCTCTGGCAAATTACGGAAATTACTCGGAAGCAATCAGCTATACCAAGGTGGTCGATGCCAACGGCGAGACCATCCTGTCCAATGAGGACAATACGCCGACTCAGGTATTTGAACATCCGGAATCCACACCGTATTATATCAACGACCTGCTGACCAACGCTGTTGAAAACGGCACCGGTAAGCTGGCGCGCATCAATGGCATCGACGTCGCGGGCAAGACCGGTACGACGACGGACAACAAGGACCGCTGGTTTGCGGGCTATACGCCGTATTATGTCGGCGTCACGTGGTTTGGCTATGACGAACGCTATGGCCTGCCGAGCCTGTCACCCAACCCGGCTGTGGCGGTCTGGTCGGAGGTCATGGACCGGCTGCATGAGGACAAGGAAGACAAGAGCTTTCAGCAGCCTGCGGCGGGCGATTTTGTGGAAGCGCAATACTGCCTGGACAGCGGCTTGGAGCCGGTGCGTGCCTGCCGCGGCGATGTGCGCGGAAGACGTATCGAAACCGGCTGGTTCTATAAGGACGATGTGCCGGAGGACACCTGTAACCTGCACAAGTGGCGTTACAGCAGCGTTTCTATGCTTGACCTGACCCGCCTGTTCCCGCTGGATGTCGAGGTAACTGACGAATACTACTGCTATGAGGGCAGCAATGACCCGATTGGCGAGGGTCACCGCGTTTCCAGCCCGAATGGACATTATGTGCATAGGATTGTGATTCCGAAGCCCGAGACACCGACAACGACGACGCCGGATGACACTGGAGAGACGCCGGAGCAACCGACACCGGACGAACCTACGATAGAAGACCCGACGACACCGACGGAACAGCCCACGGAGCCACAGGTGCAGAACGCACTGAAGCAGCTGTATGCATGGTGGCAGCAGCTGGTTGCGTCATGAGGTGCACATCCATATTCATATGATTTCAGCAGGGATGCTGCCGGGACGGTTCCGGCAGCATCCCTGCCATTGTAAAGGAGAACATATCTGTATGCAAAAATGGAAGGAGCGCATACGCGGCGGCCCGCTGCGCACGGCTGTGTGTGCCGTGTGGATGGCGGCGGCATTTATGGGACTCGAGGTCTTTATGCGCCATTATATCTGCCATGATCTGATCTATCCGCTGGCATTTTCCGCCGTATGGTCGGTGCTGCTGACGGCGATTGTGCTGCTGTTCCCGCGGCGCGGCGGAAAAATCGTGTTCGGTGTGCTGTACTTTGTCATGATGGTATATGCCATTGCGCAGGCGGGCTATTACCAGGTTTTTGGAAAAATGATGTGGCTGACAGATATCCGCTATGCCAGCGAGGGCGCGGAGTTTGCAGGCTCGGTGTTTGCCTTTCTGTCGAAAGGATTTTATATCTCCATTGTGCTGATGATTGTCATCGGTGTCATCGGCATCAAGCTGGTTCCGCCGGCCGGGCGCCGCTGGTATCACCGCGTGGTGTGTGCCGCCGTGATCGCTGCTGCCTGTGCGGGGCTGTATGTTCTGCCGGGACAGGTGTTCAAAGCGGATGAGGACCTGTGGGGCGCGCAGGACGAATATCGCCGCGCGCTGTCGCTGGAGGGCACCTACGATATCATGTATGACGCGCGCAAGGTTTACCGCATCTGCGGCCTGTACCAGTACACCATGCGCGATATATATAAGCATTTCATCGTGCCGCATACGCCCGCCTATGCCGAGGAACTGGAGCAGAACCGGGAGACGATCGACGCATACTTCGAGGCGCGCGGAGCGGTTGAAACCAATGAGATGACCGGTCTGTTTGAGGGTAAAAATGTCATCGTCGTGCTGATGGAGAGCATGGATGACTGGCTGATTGACGAGGAGCTGACCCCCAATATCTGCCGGATGATGGATGAGGGCATCAACTTTACCGATCTGTACACGCCGGGTTACGGCGGCGTGCGCACCTTCAATACGGAATTCTGTGTCAACACAGGCATTTATCTGCCGACAGACGGCAATCTGGCATTCTCATATTGCACAAATGATTTTTCCCAGAGCCTGCCAAACCTGTTCCGAGAACAGGGCTATTCCGCGGAATCGTTCCATTACAATCAGGTGATTTTCTATAACCGCGGTGTCATGCATCCGGCGATGGGCTTTGAGGAATATGTCAGCTATGCCGATTACGTATCGGACAGCACAGACCCCGCGCTGTTCAGCGATTCGTTCCCGTTTGACAATGAGGAAGTGAGCAAAAAGTTCTTCGGCGGTGACAGCGACAGCGGAAAATTCTGCAACTTCCTGATTACGCGCTCGGCACATATGCCGTACACCTATGACGATGAGCTGAGCCAGTATGCACTGAAGCAGTATCCGGAGTTTCAGGGCAAGACCGGACATGAGGAAGTGGATTGCCTGCAGGCAAAGGCGAAGCTGGTGGACGACATGTTCGGTGCGCTCAGGGACAAACTGGAGGAGACCGGACATCTGGATGACACGGTCATCGTGGCGTTTGCTGACCACTATGTATACGGCATGACGGATAAGGACAAGCTGTATGAGGAATCCGGCGTGGACAATACGCTGCTTGTGGAAAAAACGCCGTGCTTTATCTGGGCGAACGGCATGGAGCCGGTGACGGTGGAAAAGACGCTGAATACAGCAGATATCCTGCCGACGGTGTGCAATCTGTTCGGCATGCAGGGCGAGTACGATTATCTCGGCCGCGATGCGTTTGATGACAGCTATGATGGCTATGCGGTTTTCCCGGACGGCGACTGGATCAGCGGCGGCGTGCTGTACCGTGACGGCGCTGTGGTAAAGGAATTTTACGACGGCGCGGCGGAACAGGTCGATCTCAACGCGATGAATCAGACCGCACAGGACTTCATTGATATCAGCAATTTGCTTCTGAAATGCGATTACTATGCGAAAAATGATTCGGAATAAAAGAAATTGATTGCATTGAGGTGTTTTCTATAGTATAATATCCTTGCATGTGGGAAAACGATGCTCCGCGTGGCTGCGCTAGCTGGGACGGCAGCGGTGTCCTGTACCTGCAATCCGCTATAGCAGGGGTGAATCCCGGCCCGCGGGCGGCGCGCGTATTGTTTGACCCGGATCGGAAGGCGATGAAGATTCGGTCCTGCGCAACATCGGACTGTGAACCATGTCAGGCGGGGAACCGAGCAGCATTAAGCAGAACCCGGTGTGTGCCGCAGGAACGCCGAGTCTGAGCCGGACGGTACGGGTACCAGGTATTACGTGTCGTTCAACGGCCGGTGCGCGGTCACGCGGAGCACCGTTTTTTCCATGCGAAACAGCAAACAAACGGGCAATTTCGATTGCCCGTTTTTCCGATTTTCGGGAAAGGAGAGACGCATGTACCAGGCATTGTACCGCAAGTGGCGCCCGACCCGGTTCGCCGATGTTGTGGGACAGCAGCATATCACCGACACGCTGCGCGCACAGCTGCAGAGCGGGCGCCTGTCGCATGCCTATCTGTTTACCGGGACGCGCGGCACCGGCAAAACCACCTGTGCCAAAATTCTGGCGCGCGCGGTCAACTGTACCAACCTGCAAAACGGCGACCCGTGCGGCGAATGCCCATCCTGCCGCGGGATTCTCGACGGCAGCGTGCTCGACGTTGTGGAAATCGATGCGGCATCCAACAACGGTGTCGACAACATCCGTGACATCCGCGATGAGACGCGCTATACGCCGGCATCGGTCAAAATGCGCGTGTACATCATCGACGAGGTGCACATGCTGTCACAGGGCGCGTTTAACGCGCTGCTCAAGACACTCGAAGAGCCGCCTGCGCATGTGCTGTTCATTCTGGCGACGACTGAAATCAACAAGGTGCCCGCGACCATTCTGTCGCGCTGCCAGCGGTTTGATTTCCGCCGCATTTCACCGCATGACATCGCGCACCGTCTGACGGAAATCGCCGAACAGGAACATATTGCGCTGACCGAAGGCGGCGCGCGCATGATTGCGCGGCTGGCGGACGGCGCGCTGCGCGATGCGCTGTCCATTCTCGACCGCGCCGCTGCGGGAAGCAGTGAGCCGATCGATGAGGAACAGGTGGCATCCGGCGTCGGCATTCTGGCGGGTGACACAGCGGTTGACCTGATGCAGCACATTCTGGCGGGTGATCTGACGGCGGCCATTGGCCAGCTGGCGGAGAGCTATACTGCCGGGCGTGAGCTGGGGGCTGTGCTCGACCAGCTGCTCGGACTGATCCGTGACATGCTGCTCGTCAAGACGAGCAAAAGCGATGTTTCTGCGCTTCTGTCCCCGGCGTATTCGGCTAAAACCGTGCAGCGTCTGTGCGAAGGCGTGCCCGCGTCGCGGTTGCTCGCATATACCGGCATTTTGCAGGAAGCGCTCACGCGCATGCCGCATGCGGCCAACCGCCGCATTGAAGCGGAGCTGTGTGTCGTGCGGCTGTGCCAGCTGACGGCGGAGGATTATGATACGCTGAGCGGGCGTGTGGATGCGCTGGAAGAAAAGCTGGCGCACGGTGTGCCCGTCATGGCTGCCGCACCTGTGGCGCAGCAGATGTCGGACGACGGTTTTCCGTCGGATCTGGACGCACCGCCGCCGGGCGATGACGACATGCCGCCATGGGACGGCATGGATGCACCTGCACCGCAGAAGCCTGCGAAGCCGAAAAAGCCGGAAAAGCTGGAATGCAGCCCGCAGTGGAATGACATCACGCTGGCAGCAAAAAAACTGCTGCCGATGAGCAAATTCGCACAGCTGACATTTGCCAAGGGCGTGCTGCACGGAAAAGACCTGCTGGTTGTGTGCGAGGATTCGTTTACGTATGAGCTGTGCAATGAAACCAGTGTCAAGCAGGCGCTGGCGCAGGCTGCACAGGCAGTTATGGGCAGGGAATACCGCGTAAAGGTATTGGAAGAAAGCAATGTCGGTGCGATGTCCACCAAGGCGAATCCGGTTGATGATATCATCCGGCGCGCCGGAGAGCTGGACATTGCATGTGAAATAGACGATTGACAGGAGGATATATCAATGGCAAAGGGTTTTAAGAGCCGCGGCATGGCCGGCAGAGGCGGCGCTATGGGCGGCATGGGCGGAATGAATATGAACGCCATGATTAAGAAGGCACAGAAGATGCAGGAGGAAATGGTCAAGGCACAGGAAGAGCTGGGCCAGAAGGAATATACCGCGACCTCCGGCGGCGGCGCAGTCACCGCAGTGGTCAAGGGCTCCAATGAGATTATCAGCCTGAAGCTCAATCCGGAGGTTGTCGATCCGGACGATATTGAAATGCTGGAAGATCTGATTGTCACAGCAATCAATCAGGCGCTCAAGACTGCGGATGAGGAGAGCGCGGCAATCATGCGCCAGGCAACCGGCGGCGGCATGCCGGGCATGTTTTAAGCATCCATGAAATTTTTTGCACCATCGGTTGAAACGCTGATCGACGAATTTGCCAAGCTGCCCGGCATCGGGCGCAAGACGGCACAGCGGCTGGCGTTCCACGTGCTCAACCTGCCGAAGGAGCAGGCAGATGCGCTGGCGCAGGCGATCACCAATGCCAAGCAGACGGTACACCTGTGCCCGAAATGCCAGAACCTGACGGATGAGGAGCTGTGCCCGATCTGCTCGGATCCGGCGCGCGATACGCATACCATCTGCGTGGTCGCCGATCCGAAGGATGTGCTGGCATTCGAAAAAACGCGCGAATACCACGGGCTGTATCATGTGCTGCACGGCACGATTTCACCGCTCAACCACATCGGGCCGGATGACCTGCGCATCCGTGAGCTGCTGCACCGCGTCGCGGAGGAGGACATTCAGGAAGTCATCCTTGCGACCAATCCGGACACGGAGGGTGAAGCGACGGCGATGTATCTGGCGCGGCTGCTCAAGCCGTTCCATATCCGCATCAGCCGGCTTGCATATGGCATTCCGGTCGGCGGACAGCTCGAATATATCGATGAGGTCACGCTGATGCGCGCCCTTGATGGTAGACAGAGCATTGAATAAACGACAGCGGGCGGATTCCTTTGGGAGTCCGCCCGTTTTTTGTCCGGTTTTGTACCAGTGCCGTGCCGATATCGTGATAGACTTCTGCCGTGGGGTTGTGGTATAATC
>CALYTA010000069.1 GCA_945486175.1 uncultured Clostridia bacterium
GTGACGGACGCGGCCATGTTCAACGGGGGCCCTTCTTCGGCGTGCCGCCGTCCCCTCACAGGATTTCTCTTTTTGAGGAAAAGAAAAGCCATCAAAAGAAAACCTCTGTGGCGCGCTCCCGCGCGCACAGACATGCCGGACAAACGCGTCCGGCAGTCTGCCCCAACGACACAAGGCAAGCCGGGAATTCACAGGCTTTCTCTTTTCGAGGAAAAGAAAAGTCACCAAAAGAAAACCTCTGTGGCGCGCTCCCGCGCGCAGACGTAAAACAAGAATAAATTCATTCAAATCTGAATTTTAGTAATAGAGAAAAGGAGGATTCCACAATGGGATTTTTCGATAAGATCAAAGAAGGACTGAAAAAGACGACCGCAGCGGTCAGTGAATCGCTCGGTGATGTCATGGCGGCTTTCGTCAAGGTGGACGAAGACCTGCTGGAGGAGCTGGAGGAAGCGATGATTCTCGCTGACCTCGGTGCAGTCACGGCATCCAATGCGGTTGACGAACTGCGCGACCGTGCGAAACATGAGAGGATTGAAACAAAGGAAGAACTGCGGAATGCCCTGTGCGATATTCTCGCAGGCATGATGCAGGAGGACTCCGAACTGGATGTATCCAAAGAACCGGCAGTTATCCTCGTCATCGGTGTCAACGGCGTGGGCAAGACCACGACCATCGGCAAGCTCGCCGCATCGTATACGGCGCAGGGAAAGCGCGTCATGCTGGCGGCAGCGGATACCTTCCGTGCGGCGGCAGCGGATCAGCTGACCATCTGGGCAAAGCGCGCCGGTGCGGATATCGTCCGCCATGGCGAGGGTGCCGACCCGGCGGCAGTTGTATTCGATTCGATTGCTGCGGCAAAGGCGCGCGGCTGTGATATCATCATTGTTGACACGGCAGGCCGACTGCACAACAAGGCAAACCTGATGAACGAGCTGAATAAAATTGACCGCGTCATTGCGCGCGAGCTGCCCGACTCCAGCCGAGAGACCCTGCTGGTGCTCGATGCGACGACCGGACAGAATGCGGTTTCGCAGGCGGAGCAGTTCAACAAGGCGGCAAAACTCACCGGCATTGTACTGACCAAGCTGGACGGCACCGCAAAGGGCGGCATTGTTGTGGCTATTTCCGCAGGCCTTGGCGTCCCGGTCAAATATGTCGGCGTCGGTGAAGGCATTGACGATCTGATGCCGTTTGAGCGCAGGGCGTTTGTCGAAGCGCTGCTGCCCGTGGAAGGAGACGAGTAAACAATGGCAAGACCTGATTTACGGCGCAACGATGAAATGCGCAAAATGAAGATTGTACCCAATTTTACGATACATGCGGAGGGCTCCGTGCTCATTTCTGTGGGTAATACCAAGGTGATCTGCAATGCGACGGTGGAAGAAAATGTCCCGCCGCATGTCAAGGGCACCGGACGCGGCTGGGTCACGGCGGAATACAGCATGCTGCCGCGCGCGACCAATACGAGAAACCGCCGCGATATCTCCAAGCTCAAGCTCAATGGCCGCAGCGCAGAAATTCAGCGCCTGATCGGACGCGCACTGCGCGCAGTTACCGATATGGAGGCACTGGGTGAGCGCCAGATCATTGTGGACTGTGATGTCATCCAGGCGGACGGCGGCACGCGCTGTGCATCCATCACGGGCGGCTATGTCGCGCTGTGGCTGGCCTGCAAAAAACTCGTGGATGACGGCGTGCTCAAAAAGATTCCGCTGACCGGGCAGGTCGCGGCGGTATCCGCGGGTATCTGGAACGACGAGCCGATTCTCGACCTCGCGTATGAGGAGGATTCGCATGCGATTGTCGACGCAAATTTCGTCATGACCGAAAAGGGTGAATTTGTCGAGATTCAGGGCACCGGCGAAGGCCGTCCGTTTACCAAGGAAGAATATACCCGTCTGATGTCGCTGGCACGCCGCGGCACGGCAAAGCTGTGCCGGGAGCAGAGAAAGATTACGGGTGAAGTCGGATGAAATTCGTACTCGCATCACACAATAAGGGTAAAATACAGGAAGTAAAACAGATTTGGGAGCCAATGGGGTTCGAGATCGTGCCGATGCCGGAGGATTTTCCGGAAATCGAGGAAAACGGTGAGAGCTTTGAGGAAAACGCGATGATTAAGGCGCGTGCTGTCAGCAAGGCGCTGAGCCTGCCGGCGATTGCGGATGACTCCGGTCTGGTTGTCGATGCACTGGACGGTTTTCCGGGCATTCATTCCGCCCGCTGGGCAGGGCCGGATGCGACGGCACATGACAGAAATCTGCTGCTGCTGGAAAAGCTGCTGTCAGTACCGGAGGACCAGCGCGGCGCGGAATTTGTCTGCGTGGCAGCGTGTGTGTTCCCGGATGGCAAGGAGCTGGCTGTGCGCGGCCAGTGCCGCGGCACAATCCTCAGCGAGGAGCATGGCACCGGCGGCTTTGGCTATGACCCGATTTTCTGCGTGCCGAAGTACGGCTGTACATTCGGTGAGCTCGACCCCGAGGTAAAAAATTCAATTTCGCACCGCGCCCGCGCCTTTACTGCGCTCGGCAGCGCGTTGCGGGTATACATGGAAGAAAAAGGAGAAAACTAAATGCTGACAAGCAAACAGCGCGCCCGTCTGCGCGCCATGGCAAATACACTCAGTGACACCGTCCTCATCGGCAAGGAAGGCCTGACCGATGCCGTTATTGCACAGGTTGAAGAGGTGCTGGAAAAGCACGAGTTAATGAAGATTAAGATTTTGGAAACTGCAATGCTGGCGCCGCGCGAGGCCCAGCAGGTGCTGTGTGAGGAGCTGGATGCCGAGCCGGTGCAGTGCATCGGCACAAAGGTTGTCATCTTCCGCGTTGCGCGCCAGCCGGAAAACCGCCACATCGACCCGGACGCATGAGCCGCGTCGGAATTATGGGCGGCACATTCAATCCGCCGCACAACGGGCATATACATGCCGCACGGCAGGCGATGGCAGCGATGCAGTTTGACCGCCTGCTGCTCATCCCGGACAATGTGCCGCCGCACAAGACGATGCCGCACGGCTCGGCAGACAGCCAACAGCGCCTTGCAATGACGCGGCTGATGGCACAGGAAATTCCGGCGGCGGAGGTGTGCGATATCGAGCTGCGGCGCGGCGGGCGGAGCTATACTGCCGACACGCTGCGTGCGCTGAAGCGTGAGCTGCCGGAGGCAGAGCTGTTCCTCATCATCGGGACAGACATGCTGCTGACGCTGGACAAATGGCGCGAGCCGGAGACACTGTGCGCGCTGGCCGGGCTGGTCACAGTTGCGCGCGATGACGATGACCATGCCGCACTCGAACAGAAGGCCGCGTGGCTGAAAGAAAAATGGAATGCGCGCGTCTGGATTGTCGATTGTCCGGCGCTGCCGGTTTCGTCGACCGATGTACGCGCTGACCGCGCGCTGTGCCGCGCGATGGTGCCGCCCGCAATTTATCAGTATATTGAACAGCAGGGGCTGTATTTTTAACATTACAGGGGACAGACCGGCGCTGCGGCGCCCGGCCGGAAATGAACGGAGGATAAACATGCTTTATGATGATGAAACCAGAAGAGATATCCTTTCCCGTCTGTCGGGGTTCCGCCTCAAGCACACACTGGGCTGTGAGAAGGCCGCGCGCATGCTCGCGCAGCAATATGGCGCGGATGAAGAAAAGTGCGCCTTCGCCATGCTGCTGCACGACATCACAAAGACATTTTCTCAGGAAGAGCAGTTGAACTTGTGCGAAAAATACGGTATAATACCCAATGATGTCGAAAAAACAGAATGGAAAATGCTGCACGGAAAAACGGCAGCTGCCATTGCCGCAGACGTGTACGGCGCGCCTCCCGATGTGGTGCATGCAATCGCGTACCACACCACCGGCTGCGCAGATATGACCCTGCTGGATAAAATCGTCTATATGGCCGATTACATAGAAGAGAATCGCAGTTTTGACGGCGTGAAAACCGCACGAAAGCTGGCTGCACGAAATCTGGACAAGGCCCTGCTGTATGGCCTGAATTCCTCATTGCGCGACCTCATTCACCGTGGAAAACAGATTCATGTGGATACAGTTTTGGCGAGAAACTGGCTGCTGGAGCATATGTAACAGACAGCGGATGGGACGAAAAGTGCATGGATAAGAAAGAGAACAAATGGCTGCGCTGGGTGCTGATTGTCCTGGCAGCAGCTGCGGTGGTATGCGTGGTAGGATATTTTGCGTTCTGCTACTGGGTCAATGCGTCCGGCTCCCTGCTGGAGGGAAATGAGCTGAAGCCTGAGGAAATGGATCAGGGGTCGGCGATTGTCGTGGATGGCGCGGGTCGGCGCGAGGGCGTGTTTACGCTGTTTATCGCTGCGACCGATGAAGACGAAACACGGACTGATTCCATGATGGTTCTGGTGTTTGATACCGAAAACCATACGGCGAAGGTACTCAATATCCCGCGCGATTCGCTGGTGGATACCGAACGCCATGGCGCAGGAAAAAAGCTCAACGCCTCCTATGCCGGCGGCATTGAGCAGCAGATGGATGAGGTTGCGGGCATTATCGGTTTCCGCCCGGACAAGTACATCGTCGCCAATTTTGACGGCATTGCAGATATCGTGGATGCCATTGGCGGCATTGATTACGAAGTGCCGTTTGATATGAACTATCACGATGCCTCGCAGGATCTTTCCATTGAATTTGAAAAGGGCTGGCAGCATCTGGACGGCAAGGCAGTTGTCGAGTTCCTGCGCTGGCGCCACAACGACGACGGCACAGGCTATGACGATGGAGACATTGGCCGTGTGGAAAAGCTGCAGACCTTCCTTGTCGCACTGGGCAAGGAGGTTCTCTCTCCATCCAACCTCATCAATATCCCGTCGATTGCAACGGCGATTTCCAATAATGTCGAAACTGACCTGACCACCTCACAGGTTCTCTGGCTCGGCATGCAGGGCATGAAGCTGGACATGGAAGAGGATGTCGAAATGCAGACGCTGATCGGCGACAACGCCATGGTCGGCGACCTGTGGTTCTTTATCATCGATGAGGACATGATTATCGACCAGATCAACGAGTCGTTTAATCCGTATACGCGCGAGCTGACGGAGGACGATTTTAATATCATCACGCCGGACGACCTCGGCATCTACAGCAGCAGCTGGGAGGATGAGAAGGCCGTGCGCTATGCCGGATATAAAAAGGCAGCAGCCGGCGACACCGGCAGCGGAGAGCTTCCGGATGATGATGATGACGAATAACATTGCTGTCATTTCCCTCAGACAGGGAATAAGGAGAAAATCATATTATGGCAAACAATACCACGGAAACGTATATCAAGGCCGCTGTACAGGCCCTGGACAGCAAGCGCGGACAGGACATTCAGGTGCTCAAGGTAGCTGACCTGACCACGATTGCCGAATATTTTGTCATCTGCACCGCGTCCAGCACGACGCAGGTCAAGACACTCGCTGACGAGGTGGAATTCCGCCTCAAGACGGATTACGGCGTCATGCCGCACCATGTCGAGGGACATGATTCCGCGAGCTGGATTCTGCTCGATTATGGATTTGCTCTTGTGCATGTATTCCTCGAATCCGCACGCAGCTTCTACAGCCTGGAAAAGCTGTGGAAGGATGCCGTACAGATTCCGGTCGACGAGCTGTAACACATCGTTCGCATATACTTCAACAAACATAGATGGGAGTCACAAACATTGGAAAAATACGATTTCAAAGCCATTGAAGCCAAATGGCAGAAGGCTTGGGATGACCAGCAGGCATTTGCTGCCACCAACGACTATTCCAAGCCGAAATATTACGCACTGGTCGAGTTCCCGTATCCGTCGGGTGCCGGTCTGCATGTAGGCCATCCGCGTTCCTACACCGCGCTGGACATCGTTGCCAGAAAGCGCCGCATGCAGGGCTACAACGTCCTGTATCCGATGGGCTGGGATGCATTCGGCCTGCCGACTGAGAATTTTGCCATTAAGAACCACGTGCATCCGGCTGAGGTTACCAAGCAGAATGTCGCGCGTTTCAAGAGCCAGCTGAAGGCTCTGGGTCTGTCGTTCGACTGGAACCGCGAGGTCAACACCACCGATCCGAGCTATTATAAGTGGACACAGTGGATTTTCCTGCAGCTGTTCAAGAAGGGCCTGGCATACAAAAAGGAAATGGCAGTCAACTGGTGCACCAGCTGTAAGTGCGTGCTCGCGAATGAAGAGGTTGTCAACGGCGTCTGTGAGCGCTGCGGCAGCGAGGTCATCC